>NZ_JBYSXB010000042.1:0-46671 GCF_058781765.1 Arthrobacter sp. FW306-1B-G06A
GCGGGGGAGCGGGCGGGCTGCGGAACGGCGGGCTAGGCGACCGCGGCGGGTTCCTTGGGCGCTTTCAAGGTCCTCCGGAGTTGCGGCGACGCATCGATCCGGGCTTGGGCATCGCGCAGTGCCAGCACCGCCGTCTCAAGCTGGGCCGGCGCGAGCGTGTACGGAACGCGCATGAAGTGCTCGAAAGCCCCGCCGACGCCGAAGCGCGGGCCGGCCGCGAGCCGCACGCCGAAGTCCGGGGCGACGACGGTGAGTGCGGTACTCGACGGCGTGGGCAACCTGCACCATGCCGTCAGCCCGCCGCGCGGACGTTCCACGTGCCACCCGGGAAGGTGCTCGGCCAGTAATCCGAGGAGCGCTTCCCGGTTCCGCCGCAGCTCCGCAAGCCTCGCATCCAGCGGTTCGGCGAAAGCCCGCAGCAGCCGAGCCGCAGCCAGCTGCTCGACGACGGGCCCGCCCAGATCCATCGTTGTCCGGGTCTGCACGAAGCGGTTGATCAGGTCCTCTTCGGCGCGGATCCACCCGGTCCGGAGCCCGGCCCAATGCGATTTGCTGAGCGATCCGATGGTCACCACCGCCGGACTGAACGCCGCGAGCGGCGAGGTGCTGACGCCGTCGAGGTTTAGCTCCCGCAGCGTTTCGTCTACCACCAGGACAGTGCCCGTCCCTGCCGCCTCGCGGACCAGGCGGCGCCGCTGAAGGTTGGACATGATCCGCCCGGTGGGGTTGTGGAAGTCCGGGACGAGGTAGGCCATGGCCGGGCGTTGGTGGCGCATTGCGGCCACCATGCCGTCGATATCCCAAGCGCCCGACGTCGGCTCGCCGGTAGCGCCCGACGTCGGCTCGGCGGCAGGCGGCATCGGCACCGGAACCGTGCGTGAGCCCGAAGCGCGGATTGCATCGAGAGCGTTGGGGTAGCTGGGATGCTCCACGAGGACCTTCTGCTGCCGCCCGGCGAGGGTCTTCAGGATAATGTTCAGCGCGTGCTGGGCCCCCGAAGTCACCAGTATCTGTGCGGCCGTCGTGGGGATCCCGGCTGCCGTGTAGCGGTCCGCGATGGCTTCCCGGAGGGGTGGGAGGCCGACCGCGTCGTAGCCAAAACCGGGCAACAGCGCAGGGAGATCGATCAACGCATCCGCGAATGCCCGGTGCACCACCTCGCCCGTCGCTGGCAGTGAAGCATAGGCGAGGTCGAGTATCCCCTCCGGAATGGCCAGTCCAGGTCCGCTGACAGGGACCGTCCGGTGTGGAATGCCCGTCCGGCCCCTGCTGCCCTGGCCGCCGCTCAGGAATCCTTGCTCGCGCAGGCTGGCATAGGCGGCAGTGACGGTGGTCCGGCTGACGCCCAGGGTGACGGCGAGCGCGCGCTCACTGGGCAGTGCCACGTCGAGCGGGATGCGCCCGTCCATCACCAAAAGGCGTACGACGTCGGCAAGCTCGCGATAGGCGGGAGCGGCGCCAGTGTTCCACGGACCGAGGAGACGCACCATGGCTGTGGGGTTGAGGGATCCGGGCATAAGACCAGTATTGCAAACTGGCTATGGAAAGCAATGCCAGTTTTCGGGAGCATGGTTTCATGATGACCCGCAGAATCACCCAGCTCCTGATTGGCCTCGCAATGTACGGGATCTCCCTGGCCATGTTCATCCGGGCCGGCCTTGGCCTGGACCCCTGGGATGTCTTCCATCAAGGCGTCGCGGGGAAGATCGGGTGGAGCATCGGCACGGTCGTCGTAGTGGTCAGCTTCCTGGTTCTTCTCCTCTGGATACCGCTGAGGCAGATGCCCGGTTTCGGAACCCTCGCCAACGCCGTTCTGGTGGGAGTCTTCGCGGACATCGGCCTGGCCCTGATCCCGGCGTTCTCGCACCTGGGTGGCCAGATCGCCATGCTCGCCGGCGCCGTGGTCCTGAACGGAATCGCCTCCGCTTGCTACATCGGCGCACGCCTTGGCCCGGGTGCCCGCGACGGACTCATGACGGGACTTGCCCGCCGCACCGGATGGTCGGTGCGTTTGTCCCGGACCTTGATCGAGGTTGTCGTGCTCGGTGTGGGCTGGCTGTTGGGTGGGTCCGTCGGCGTTGGAACCGTTGTCTACGCCTTGGCCATTGGCCCGGTGGTTCAGCTATTGCTGCCGCTGTTTACGGTTCCGGTGAAGGCTCCCGTGGCTGCCCCGGAAGCCGTGCCGGCCACTTCGTGACGCGGAATCTTCCTGGCGACTCGCAGATTTCTTGACGCCCCCGGAATTCCGGGGGCGTCAGGGAGTTTCCGCAGCGTCAGCCGGACGAGCCGGGCTGGCACTCCGGGCAGAAGTAGATGGTGCGGTCTTCCATCCCGGACGCTGGCCCGAGCACTCCGCGGCGAATCGGCGTCCGGCAACGAAGGCACGGCTGGTGCTCGCGGCCGTACACCCAGTAGCCGGAGCGGGGAATTCCCCGGACTCCAGGGAACGCTGTGCCGCGCGTGATCCTTGGCCCGGGTCCGAGGTTGGCTTCGAGCATAACCTTGGCTTCGGCGAGCATCGCCGGCAGATCCTTCACAGCCGATACCGGCGCGGCCGGATGTACCCCGGCCAGGAAACACGCCTCGCAACGGTAGATATTGCCGAGGCCGGCGAGGTTCCGCTGGTCCAACAGTGCGACGCCGATCGGTGCGTCCGGCGCGGCCCGGAGCCGACGAACGGCCTCTTCCGCGTCCCAGTCGGGCCCGAGCAGGTCCGGGCCGAGGTGCCCTACTACGCGGGACTCGTCCGGCGTCGGGATCACCTCGAGGATTCCCAAGGAGAAGCCGACGACGTCGGCCGTCGCTGTGCGGAGGACGCACCTGGCCGTGTGGCCGGGTTTCCTCCACCGGCCGCCGGGGGAATAGACCTGCCAGCTTCCCTCCATTTTCAAATGCGAATGGATGGTCAGGGCGCGGCGGGATGGTCTGGTAGCCGCCGAACCGGCGTCGTCCGCCGGCCCAGTCGCGACCGACCCAACCGCCGCCGGCTCCAGCAAGCGCATGAGCAGGTGCTTTCCCCGTGGCACTACCTCGGACACGGTCCATCCGGCCAGGTTCAGTGTGGCAAACCTGGGTACCCGGAAGTCCGAGGAGACAAGGGTCTGCCCACCGAGGGCCTTGTGCAACTCCGCGGCGGCCCGCCAGACCGAGTCACCCTCAGGCACGGATCCTCAAACCCTTCGGCGTGGAGTACGCCCCGGCAGCCGCAAGGGCGGAAGCCACGGGGGTGTCCAAGAGGTCATGGCCGTTGACCTTTTCCATAATCAATTTGTCCACGGCTCCCCGCCGCACCACTCCGACGAGCGCGGCAGCGGCAGCGGCCAGGACGGCGTCGTCTTGGCTGAAAGTGAGCAGGGTCTTCCCTCCCCGTTCGACATACAAAACCAAGGCACCGTCGACTATCACCACCAGGGCACCTGCTTTCCGTCCCGGACGGTGGCCCGATCCAGCGTCGACGGCCAACGCGGGCCACGGGAGGGCCGCGCCATACGGGTTTGCGGGGTCCGTTGCGGCGAGGGCCAAAGCGACTGGCTCCGTTTTGGCGAGTTGGGCGTCCTCCGTGAAGGAGCGTAATCGGTCCACTGTCGCCGGCACGGCAAATTGGGCGGCGCCGAGGTGTTCGATGAAGTAGCCGCGGCGGCACCGCCCGGCTTCTTCGAGGCGCGCGAGGACCTTGTACATCAGCCCGAATCCGCCCACGATGTTCTCCACCATGACGGAGCCCCGAGTCACGACGCCGTACCTGTCGAGGAGGAGTTCGGCGGTGCCGCGCGCGTGGATGGTGGGGTCGAGCTCGGGAGCAGGCAACGCGGACCAGCGTCCAACGGCGAGCGGGGGAGTCGGAGCCGCTCCGGTGACCGAGCCGTAGCGGCCGCCCGTGAGTCCGGGCGAGCCCATCAAGCCCGTGCCGTGCGAGCGGCCGAGCCTGCTCATGCGCAGGGACCTGGCACGCGGCGGCCGCGCGGGCTGTTTGTGCGCCGTGCGTCCGCCGGCAATCATCGCGCGGACGGGGCCGAAGGTGTCGCCCGTGATGCGGCCGGCCCACACAAGGTCCCACAGGGCAGCCACCACGGCATCGTCGCTAAGGACCGCGTCCATGCCGCCGGCAACATCGGTGAGTTGCCGGAAGAAATAGGCGCCCCCGCCGGTCTGCAGGTATTCCAGAAGGCGGAGTTGGGCGTCGCCGGGCTCGAATTCAGGGTCCGGGTTGAGGGTGAGCTCCGCGGCTTCGGCCACATGGAGACTGATCCACCCGTCGTTCCCGGGCAACGAGCCAGCCCCTGACCACAAGACTTCGCCCGCGGCCATGAGCTCGTCCAACATGGCCGGCTGGTAATCGGAAATGCGGCTGGCCAGCACCAAAGGCTCCCACGCCGACGCCGGAACAGGCACGCCGGAGAGCTGGTCGATGGCGGTCATGATGCCGTCGAGCCCGCGCAGCGCCGGGGCACCCCTGCCTCCAGAAGAACCAGGACGGCCGGCCGAGGGTACGGATACGTTTTGCCAGGCGGGGAGGAACCGGCCGTACGCGGCAGCGTCCACCGGCTCCACTTCGGCGCGCAGTGCAGCAAGCGAACGACGCCGGAGCTTGCGCAGCACTTCGGAATCGCACCACTCGCTGCTCAATGGGACTCCGCGGAGCGGAACAGCCGGGAGTTCCGGTGCCTCCAACAACTCCGGGCCCTCATCGGGAACCGTGGCCGGCGCACTCGGGTGCGGGCGGAACTCGCCCTCCACTACGCGGCCGTCCGCCGCCAGGCGTTTGAGCGCAGTGCTTACGACGGCGACACCCAGTCCCAGCCTCGAGGCGGCTTCCTCGGCCGTGAAGGGTCCGTGGGTTCGTGCGTATCGGGAGACCAGGTCCCCGAGCGGATCGTGGACGGGTTCGATGAAGGCGAGCGGCACTCCCATGGGCAGCGGAACCCCGATGGCATCGCGGAGCCGGGCCGCGTCCTCGATAGCGGCGAATCGTTCAACGCCGCTGAGCGTCACGGTGAGGGCGCGGTTGGCCTTGCGCAGCGCCGCCAGATGCGATGCGGCCAGATGCGATCCCGCCGCCAGTTGCGACGCGGCCGGATCCGCGGAAGCTTCCACTCCTTCGGGCTGCAAACGGGCCGCCACTTCGTCGACGCTCAAGGGGCCGAGCAGGCGCAGCAAGTCCGCGACGCCTTCCATCCCACGGACCAGCCGGTCCGGTGCCAGCCGCTGGAGCTCGAGCTCGGTGGCCTCGATGACTTTCGCGTCGAGGAGTTCGCGTAGTTCCACCCTGCCCAGGAGCTCGTTGAGGAGCGTGGAGTCGAGGGCCAAGGCAGCGGCCCTGCGTTCGGCGAGCGGTGAATCGCCCTCGTACAAATACTGGGCCACATACCCAAAGAGCAGCGATTTGGCGAAGGGCGACGGCTGCTGCGTGGTGGTCTGAACCAAGCGCAGTTCCCTGCGTTCGATCGAAGCTGCTATGTCTTTCAACGCGGGGAGGTCGTAGACGTCCTGCAAACACTCGCGCACGGTTTCGAGCACGATGGGGAAAGACGGGTACTTCTTCGCGACATCCAGCAATTGCGCGGAGCGTTGCCGTTGCTGCCACAGCGGCTGCCTTTTCGCAGGGTTCTGGCGCGGCAACAACAGGGCGCGCGCGGCACACTCGCGGAAGCGGGAGGCGAACAAGGCACTCCCGCCAACCTCCGCCGTCACGATCTGCTCAAGCTCCTCCGGGTCGAACAGGAACAGCTCGGCCCCCGGGGGTTCGTCCTCCATCATCGGGACCCGCAGCACGATCCCGTCGTCGGCGGCCATCGCGGAACCGTCCAGCCCGTAGCGCTGCTGGAGCCGCTGCCCGACGGCGAGTGCCCACGGTGCGTGGACCGGCATGCCGAAGGGGCTGTGCAGCACCACGCGCCAATCGCCGAGTTCGTCATGGAACCGTTCGACCACGAGCGTCCGGTCATTGGGGACCACTTCCGTGGCCTGCTTCTGTTCGCCCAGATACTGGATCAGGTTGCCGGCGGCGAAGTCGTCCAGTCCGCTGGCCTTGCAGCGTTCCAGTGCTGGCTCTTGGTCCGAGGCGGAAAGCTCACGCACGAATGCTCCGAGGGCGCGGCCGAGATCCACCGGCCGGCCCAAGGAATCGCCCTTCCAGAAGGGGAGTTTTCCGGGCTGGCCGAAGGCGGGCGAGACAAGGACACGGTCGTGCGTGATGTCCTCGATTTTCCAGCTTGTGGCACCCAGGGCAAAGATGTCCCCGACGCGTGATTCGTAGACCATTTCCTCGTCGAGCTCGCCGACGCGTCGGCCGCCTTTGGCAGCGCGCGACGCCGGACTGGGCTCCTGTGCGGACCCTGGACCGGCCTGGCTGGAACCGGAGCCGGACCCAGAACCGGTGCCTTCGCTCTCGGTGCCGATGATGTACACGCCGAAGAGCCCGCGGTCCGGGATGGTTCCGCCCGAGGTGACGGCAAGTCGCTGTGCTCCGGGGCGGCCCTCGATGGTGCCGGCATTCCGGTCCCAGATGATGCGCGGCCTGAGTTCGGCGAATTCGTCCGAAGGATACCGGCCAGCCAAGAGATCCAGGGTGGCTTCGAAAGCTGAGCGAGGCAGGGTGGCGAAAGGAGCGGAGCGCCGCACGGTGGCGAACCATTCCTCGACATCGATGCTTCCCAGCGCGGTGGCGGCGACCGTTTGTTGGGCGAGGATGTCCAAGGGGTTGGCTGGAACGTGGAGGCGTTCGATCTTCCCGCTCAGCATGCGTTCCACAGTGATGGCGGTGTGGACGAGGTCCGCACGATGCTTGGGGAAGAGTACGCCTTCTGAAATCTCGCCTACTTGGTGCCCGGCGCGCCCAACCCTTTGCAGTCCGCTGGCCACCGACGGCGGCGACTCAACCTGGACTACAAGGTCCACGGCACCCATGTCGATGCCGAGTTCCAGGGACGACGTGGCCACAACGCACCGCAGCCGGCCGGACTTGAGGTCATCCTCGATGAGTGCCCGCTGGTCCTTGGACACGGAACCGTGGTGCGCGCGGGCCAGGACCGGATCGGCGCCGCTCGTGCTGCCGGCCTGGGCCATCATGTGCGCCGGAGTCGCCGTCGAGGACGGCAGCCCCGAGTCCAGCGCCGAATCCGCCGCGGCGGAAAACACATTCACCGCCATGAGTTGGCGCTCCGCGTAGATCTCGTTCAATCGGGCTGTGAGTCGCTCCGCGAGACGCCGGGAGTTGGCAAACACAATGGTGGACTGCTTCGACAGCACAAGGTCGACGATCTTCTCCTCGACATGCGGCCAAATGGACGCTTGCGGTTGCAGTCCGGAGGCCGGCCCGGAGTCGAAGGCGCCCGCGGCTCCCGCCAGGTCGGACATGTCCTCCACAGGAACGCTGACGCTGAGGTTCCAGTTTTTGTGCGACGGTGGTGCGACGATTTCCACGGGTGCCGAACCGGCGAGGAACTGTGCGACGAGCTCGCGCGGTTCCACGGTGGCCGATAGGCCGATCCGTTGGGCGGGTTTCGGCAGCAGCGCATCGAGCCGTTCCAATGACACCGCGAGGTGTGCGCCACGCTTGGTGCCTGCAACGGCGTGGACCTCGTCGACGATCACGGTGTCCACCTCGCTGAGCGTCTCCCGGGCTTTGGACGTCAGCATGAGGAACAAGGACTCGGGCGTGGTGATGAGGATGTCCGGCGGGTGGCTGAGCAGCGCGCGGCGGTCCGCCGTCGTCGTATCTCCTGAACGGACTCCGACGCTGACCAGCGGGGCCGGCAACCCGAGCCGTTTGGCGGTTTGCGTGATGCCGATCAGCGGCGAGCGGAGGTTCCGTTCGACGTCCACGCCGAGGGCCTTGAGGGGTGAGATGTACAGGACTCGGGTCTTGCGCTTGGGAGCTTTGGCACGGGCGGTTGTGCCCTCAAGTTCCGGAAGGGCGCCCGCCGAAGCAAGCGGGGACACGGACAAGAGCCGGTCCAACGCCCACAGGAATGCTGCGAGCGTCTTGCCGGAACCCGTGGGTGCAACTACAAGGGCGTGCGATCCCGAAGAAATGGCCTTCCATGCACCGTCCTGGGCAGGGGTGGGCGCGGAGAAAGCACCGAGGAACCACTCGCGCGTGGCACGGCTGAAGCGGTCCATGGCTGAATTGCCAGGACCGCCCGGTAGCTTCTGCTCCTGCATTCCTCCATCATGCCTCACGGCACCGACACAATAAGGAACAGCCTAGACATGGAACAGCGCTGGACCGCCTACCCCGCCTGGAACGCCTGGACGGTCAGGAGATTGATATTGGTGTTGCTGCAAGCCGTGTATTGCTGCGGGATGAACAGCGAAGCGGTGTCCTCGGGTGGGTAGACCCGGAAGCCGGCGGCTGGGGCCTGGGTGCACTCGGGGTAGTTCCCGGCCTGGGTGTAGCGGAGTTGGGCGAAACCGGCCTTCCCCGGAGCGAGGAGCACTTGCGTCACAGGCTGGGAGTCGTCGCGCGCGGCAGCCGCGCCGATCGGATCGCCCGCGGGTCCCGACGTGAGTGAGACGCCCGGGAAGCCATTGAGGACGCAGGGTTGCGTGCCGGAGTTGGTCAGGATGAGTTTCATGTAGACGCTCCCTGCCGCTCCGCCCCCTGTGGAGTCGACAGATGCTGTCAGCGAGCCCGCTTTGCAGAGAGCGACGCCTGATGGCGTCGTCCCGGTGCTCGATGGCGTGGCGCTGCCGCTTGAAGTAGGAGTACTTGAGGCCGAGGCCGACGGTGACGACGAGGCCGACGCCGTGTCGCTGGGTACGGCTGATCCCGAGGGCTGGGCCTGGGTTTGGAAACAGCCGGAGAGCAGGAATACCGAGGCTGCTGCCATCGTGAGCAGGAGACCGTTCTTGACTCGCATATTCGTCATGCGCACAGCTTTTCGTCGTCATTTGCCGGAGTCAACTGCGGCGCGGCAGCGGCGCCGGATTGGCGTCCGGATCGTAATGTTCCGGACGCCGACCCAACGGAGCCGTTACTTGGAAACTGATGCCTTGGCGGAACGGCTGCGGAAGAAGGCCGCGCCACCCAGACCCAGCCCTGCCACGCCGGCGATCAGGCCGGCCCAGCTGCGCGCCTGTGAGCCGTCGTCGGTCACGGAAGCTACCTGCTCGGTGGAGATGGACGCAGCCATGTGGGTGTCACCCGCGGCCGGATCTGCGGCTGTGACGGCCACCGAAGGAGCCGGAGCCTTCAGCGAGTGCGCGTCCTGGCCGTCCTTCGGGATTTCAGCCCAGTTCGTCTGCCCTTGCTCGCAGTTCTGGAGCGTGGGGAAGTAGAGGGTCTTGCCAGCGGTGTCGGGCAGCTTCACGGACAGGACCAGCGCGTCGCGCAAGTGCGGGTCCAGCGGAGCCTTGGCCGTGTAGACGATCTGGCTGGTGCGTTTGGTGATCGATGTGCCGTCGGCCAGCTTCTTGGGTTCCGGCAGCGTCTGCGTCACCTTTTCGACTGTCCAGTTGGGGTTCACCGTGGGCGTGGCGTCGGTCAGTTCCTCGGGCAGGTTGATGGTCAACTTGGTGGTGCCTGAGGTGTCGCAGCCGTGCGGGACGCCGAACGTCAGCAGGGCATACGAGTTGGCCGTGGTCTTGTCCGGGTTGATGACGACGTGGGCTGATGCGCCTGCGAGGCCGGCCATCATCAGTGCGGCGGTGCCGCCCGCGATTGCGGTAGCGGAGAGGGCGCGGCGGAGTGAGGACTTGTTCATGGTTGTTGCCTTTCAACGGGCGCGCGAAGGCGCGCCAAAGTGAGGGGAGGTGCCCGTCACCAGTTGAAGGCGGTGCCGGGCGGAGTCAGGAGGGTACGACGACGGCGGGCGGGCCGCGTCTGCTGTCTTGCCTGAGGTTCCGCCACGGGCGGGGGATGAATACGGCAGGTGCGCTGAACGCAACAGCTGCGTTGCCGGCGTCGGGCCTGAAGATCAGTCGGATGAGCTGCAGGAGGGGACGAAGCCAGGCCTCGAGCTGCCACAGTGCCTGCTCGCCCTTGGCAAGGAGCAATGCCGAAGCGGCAGTGGCGAGGGCGTGCCCCGTCAGCATCAACCAGCTGAGGGGAGTGTCGACCTCGTGAAAATGGACTGTTTCAGTGCCCAGCGGCGGGGAGAGGTGTTCAGCCGCCAAGTGGTGTGCTGGTGAGCCCGGAGCCGGAACAGTGAGCGGACCGAATGCCGTGAAGGCCTCGTGCAGGAGGAGCTGGCCGGCTCCCAGAAGCGCGGCAATGACCGGGAATCCGAGCTTGAACCGGGTGGCAAGAGTGGTGACGAGCCCGGTCAATGCGAGGACGACCAACAGGACCGGAGCGACGGGAAGCGCACCCCCGGAGAGGACATGGGCACCTGCCGCGAGGGCAACAATGGCGACCGCCAGGGCCACCGAACGCATGGCATGGAAGGGCGTCCGGGCATGCGATGCGCGCACGGGTTCCTCCCTCGGTAGCGTTCAAGCGGGTGGTCGACCGTCCGGTTCGGGCTGGCCAACCCCGCAATTCTACCGGTGGTTCGTGGCCGTGCCGCTGTCGGATGGGTCGTGTGACGGGGTCATGCTGCGGGTTTGGGAATCAGGCAGTTATTGCCGGACCACCTTCGGAGGGCTTGCCTGCCGGGCCTTTGCCGGATTGTCCTTTGCCGGCCGGCCCACCGCTCTTCGGCCCCTCGCCCGCCGGTTCCGGCGCGGCTTCCGAATATTTCCGTGCCGCCCGCGAACCCGCGATGGTGCTTGCCCCGATGCTGATGAGGGCACCCAGGATCATCGCCGCGGCTTCTCCTGGTTCCAGCAAGTGCAATTGGGAGCCGATGGTGGCGGCTGCAACCGGCACTCCCAATTGGGACGAGGCCAGTACTGCGAGCGGCAGGGGCTGGCCGAGGGCCCGGATGCTTCCGTGCACCAGCAGTGTTCCAAAGCCAAGGCAGATCCCGAGGAGGATCATGCTTGGGCTGCCCGCGAGGGTCCTTAGGTCGAGCGATGCACCCAGCCAGACGAAGAAGACCGGCCCCAGGAAACCATCGCTCACGGCGAAGAGCTGGTGCGCCAGGCGACGGGGTTCGCCCACCGCAGAGACCACCAGGCCGAAGGAGAACCCGGCCAGCATGATGGAGACGTGGCCGAGGACCGCGAGCCCTGAAAGCGCGAACAGCAAGGCCAGCTGGATCCGCAGTTCCAAGGCGAACTTCCGGTCTTCGGATATGTCGTGTAACCGTCCGCGGTTGCCGCTGTTCTCCAGCCAACGAAGCACGAAGAACAAGACCAACGCGCAAGCCGCGACGACGGCTGCCCCGACCGCTGCCCGGCCGGCGTTCGGCGGGTCAACGGCTAACGGAAGCGCCACAATGCAAGCGATATCAGCGATCGCCACTTGCGCCGTCGTCGTCAGGACCTTCGGCCCTGTCAGCCGAAGCGAGTCGACGATCGGCAAGACCAACGCTGCTGAGGAGGATGCGAGCAAAACGATGTAGAGGGGAGCATGTCCGGTGCCGAAGGCTAAAGCGATGACGACTCCGACGACGGCGGCCAGCACCGCGGCGACGCCGGCGCGCAAGGCGCCGCTACCCAGGGCGGGACGGATGGCCTTGTCCCGCACGGGGACGTGCGTCCCGGCGACGAACATGATGAGGGCGAACCCGACGTCGGCCACGAACGTGAAGGTGGGATCCGAGGAGTCCACCAGTCCCAGTCCCGTGCGTCCGATGACGATGCCTGCCAGCAACTGCCCCAAAACAACGGGAAGGTGCCATTTCCGGGGTAGCGCCAAGAGCGGACCGAGGAGCGCGACTGCGGCGATCAGCGAAAGCTGAAAGAACGACACCTTCCTCCTTCTCCGGGCCTGGCGGTTGGTCTGCGGTGGTTACCGGGGCGCATCAGCCAGTTTCAGGGGAATGTCCGTGTTCTCGTCGGTGTAGTAGCTCGCGCACACCCGGTGATAGCCATCGGCCACCTGAGCGGGCATGCCCGTGGCCAGGTCTCCCCGGACCATCAGGATGGGCGAGAGCTTCTTGCCCTCCTTGATCTTCTTCAGGTCCGAGGCCACGTGGGCGTTCTCTTCCGGGAGCAACGCCAAGCGGGCGGCCCGGAGGATGTCCTTGGCTTTGCGGTGCTGGATGGGCGCGTCCTTGAGGGCGGCGACAACCGATGCCACCACGTGGTCGGATTCCAGCAGGGAAAGGTAGTCTGCGGCGCTTGGGTAGTCCTGGTCCTCGGGCTCCGGCAACCAGCGGACTTCGCCTTTGTTATCGTCAGGCATGCGTCGTACTCCTTGGCCAGCGGTATCGGCTTGCAAATGTGGGTGGCGCGGGACGGGGGACCTTGGAGAGGTCCGTGCCGGGACGCCGTCGTCGTAATTCAAGGGCGAGGCTTTCTTGGCCGCGTGCCATCGCCCAGTGGTGATTCGCGGCAAAAACGGGTTTGAGCAGCCAGCTTAGCCGCCGGAGCAGGGGTTTCGATGTGCTGACCCGCCAGTCATAGGTGATAACGGTTTCCGGGCCGTCCTGTTCGAAAGTCCAGCGCCCGGTACCGCGCAGATCGCCGCTCGCCGCGATCGCGAAACCTTGCTCTGTGATGGGTTCGGTGACCGTGAACCTCCAGCGCAGCGTGTACGGCAGCCAACCTTTGGAGTGCAGCGAGAAGGCCTTTCCCGTACCGTCGGCGTTTCCCGGGTCCAGCGGAACAACCCTCAAGTACACCGAAGGCCACCAGCGGGGCAGTGTCCCCGCGTCGCCTAGAATATCCATGACCTCACGCGGGGTCCCCGCGACGCGCCAGACAGTGAGGAACTCGTAGTCGGCGTTGCTCTTGGAAGTGCCGCCCATTGCTGCCTCCAGGGCGCGGATGGATAGTGGACTCACAGTACTCATGCCGTTGCACACGGTCAACGGCCCGGCTTCGGCGTGCCTGCGGGCGAGTTACTCCCGGACGGTCACAGCCAGCCGCTGGATGTCGTTGTTTCCCATGCCTTGATAGTTCCACTCCGGCGTTTCCGGCTGGGTCTGCCCTGTGGAATCCGTCGCACGGCATGCCAAATCGTGGGAACCGGGCGTTGCGATCCACGTGAATGTCCATCCGCGCCACGCGTGCCGGCCGGTGGGAGCTTGAAGTTGGGCCTGCTCCCAGACCCCGTCCACGCAGACTTCCACGCTCTCCACGGTTCCTTGCCCGGACCAGGCCCGGCCGCTCAGCTGAACCGGTCCCGCGTTCACCGCGCGTTGCCGTGTGAAGAAATCTGGAACGCCGGGGGGAGCCATGAGGGAACGGACTTTGATCCGTTGGACGGGCTCGCCGGGATCGTCTGCGTCTTGGGTGTAACGGTAGGAGTCGAGCTGTTGGTAACCGTCGAAGCTGTGGTCAATTGCCTCGATGGATTGCAGCCATTTGACGCTCGTCATTCCGTACCAGCCCGGGACGAGGAGCCGGACGGGGTAGCCATGTTGAGGTGGCAGGGCTTGGCCGTTGACCTCATAGGCGAGCAGGACGTCGTCGGACATTGCTTCCGCGAGCGTCAGGCTGCGCGCGTACTGGTGCTCTACGCCGCCCTGGATCCCGCGGTCCGCGCCCGTGAAGACGAGTTCGACGGCGTCGGGTGACACGCCGGCGTCGAGCAGCAACGGAGCAAGCGGGGTGCCGGTCCACTCGGCGGTGCCCACCCCACCCTGGTCCCAGGGCTGGCTCACAGGTCGCGGTTCCAGCCGCGAGCGGCCGTTGCCAGCGCACTCCATCGTGACGGCTTGGGTGCGGCGCTCGCGGTGCTGGAGGTCAGGCAGGGTGTACTCGTGCGGATGGTCCACGAGCCCGCCGATATTCAGCCGCCACGAGACGGGATCGATCTGGGGAACGTCGAAATGGACCAGGAGATAATGCATGCCCAGCGGTGTGACGGGCCATCGGAGCATTTCCAGCGGCATGGCGTGGTTGCGCGAAGCGAGTTGCAGTTCCTCGCGGGTGATGGGACCGGTTGTCGGAGCGGCCGGTGCGGTTGGTTCTGTCGGAACAGCGGGGGCGGTAGGGGCCGGGGTGGCAACAGCGGCGCCTTCCGCTGTGCGGCGGGTGTTGACGCTCATGCTCCCAGTATGGTCGCCCGTGGCGGTGGTGTCACTGGGATTTGCGCGGGGAAGCGAGGCGCTTGTCCCGCGGCGTTCGGCGACGGGGCGGGGGGCACGTCCGACGTCGGGCTGTTGGGAAAGTATTCGTGGTCTTTGGCGCTTGCGCTCCTGGACAGAGACAGATGGAAGAAGGAGAGCCTCCGTGAAAATCCGAGCCCCACGACTCGACGTGAGTGGCGTTCTCCTTGTTTGGGCCCTGATATTCGGGCTTTGGCAACCTTTTATTTGGTGGCGGGGGATTGTCGCTGCCGTATGTTTGATCGTCGCGCTGTGGGGCTTTGTTGCTTGGTACCGGCGTCGTCCTACGCGGGGACGTTAGGGCACCTAGTTGCAGGCCGGATCGGTGCGAACCCCCCAACCACATAGCCCAGTGGTAGTTTGCGGTTATGGCAAATGCCCTCGCGTGGTTCTCCCAGTCCGGTGTGGTGCAAGGGTTGATTCTCGGTGCCGTGCTTGCGTTCTTGACGGCGATCCTCGTCATGAACGCCGTGGGCAGGGCGCTCACAACGACCGTCAACGGTTGGAGTGCCATCCGCAAATGCGGCCAGCCTGGCAACGGAGTCCTCGTCCGGGGCGCCTGCGCCAAGGCCCTGCCTGTCGTGAATGTGTTTGAAGAGGCTGCGTACTGGACCGCCACTGTGGATGGCTCAGGGCAAACGCTGAGCGGCGGGAATGGATACGTCCTGCATTTTCCTCCCGGGAACCTCCCGCCGCATGACGCCTTCTGGTCGCTCACCCCGACCGATACCGTCGGGTACATGGTGGAAGATCCCACCAATCGCTACAGCGTTGGTGACCGTTCCGCTCTGGCACAGAATGCCGACGGTTCGGTCGACATCTATCTGCAGCATCAGGCTCCGAGCGGGCACGAGCAGAACTGGCTGCCCATTCCGTCCGGAAAGTTCAAGCTGATGTTCCGCGTGTATCTGCCTGGCGCGGCGATTCTCGACGGCACGTACCAATTGCCGTCGGTTGTCAGGGCGCAGTGAAATGAACCGCCTCATCTTGAAGTACGGACGTCCCCTCACCGCCGTCATACTGGCCGTCTTCGCCTGGGTCATTTACCGGCGGATTGCCAACGGGGACGGAATCGTTCCTCTGGTCATAGCGGCGGTCATCGTATGGGGGCTCGGCGCGCCCGCTTTCATCTACCTCTGGCCGCGACTCACAGTCAACGGGTACAAGAGGGCGATACTCAAGCACGGATTCGGTGAGGGCCCCATCCCCGTCAACACGCTGTACGCCGTGCCCGGCACATCGTCCCCGTCGACGGCGACTTCGCGCGGGAGCCTTATGGCAACCGGGGCCGACGACTTGCTCTACATCGGCGGTTGGCTCGACTTGAGCAAAGGGCCGCAAATCCTGCACGTACCGGACATGGCCGGGCGCTATTTCAGCGTGCAGTTCACCGACCCGTCGAAAAGCACAAACTTTGCCTACGTCGGCAAACGCACCACGGGAACCGA
The DNA here is from genome assembly GCF_058781765.1 of Arthrobacter sp. FW306-1B-G06A. Taxonomy (NCBI): domain Bacteria; kingdom Bacillati; phylum Actinomycetota; class Actinomycetes; order Micrococcales; family Micrococcaceae; genus Arthrobacter; species Arthrobacter sp. FW306-1B-G06A. Next base: position 15,551 of record NZ_JBYSXB010000042.1, read on the forward strand.
AGCCGGCGACTATGTCCTCAGTGGACCCGGCTGGAAGGGAACGGTACCCAACGGGATGACGCAGATTTCTTCGCCATCCCATTCCGCGCTCGTCATTGGCCGAGTGTTCGTCGAAAGCGACAGCGATCTTCCAACCGCTTACGCGCTCGCGAAGCAAATACAGCTCGCGCCGCTGAAGCAGTAGCGGTCGACTGGACCAGCCCAGATGAACGACGGCGGACGGCTCGCCACCGATGGCTTGCCGACCGGCCCTTCGACGTCGCCGAGGACGAAATCGCCAGATTCCGGTGTAGCGGGAAGAGCCCGCTGCCGATTTTTCTCTTGTCCTTCGCGGTTCCCAGTCTGGCCCTCACACTCAAACGCGAGTAGGCGCAGTCAGGCGATCCCGTGTGGGCTTAGCGGTGGAAGGTGACGTGGATGATGCCGCTTTCGGCGGTCTCTGACGTGACCGTGTAGTCGCTTTCCAGTCCGCGGAGATCGTCCCAGAGCCGTATTCCGCTACCGAGCAGGATGGGTGTGATCGCGACATGCAGCCGATCGACAAGTCCGGCACTGAGGTAATCGCGCACAACGGTGGGGCCACCTCCGATACGCACATCCTCTTCACCCGCCGCACTGAGCGCTCGTTCAAGCACTTCTTCGGGGCTGGTGCTGACGAAGTGGAAGGTCGTACCGCCGGCCATCGTGATGTCAGGGCGGGGGGTGTGAGTGAGGACGAACACCGGGACGCGGAAGGGCGGCTCGTCACCCCACCAGCCCTTCCACTCGGGGTCGTCGGGAAAGTTATGGAACCCGAACATGCCGGCACCCATAATCTCAGCTCCGACCCCCTCGAAGTAGGCCGCGGCGTATTTGTCGTCGACACCGGACGTTCCTTCTCCACTGGTGTCATGCAGAACCCGCTCACGGAAAGTGCGGGTGGACGTATATGCGTCAACGAGTCGGCCCCAGTCCGAACCGAACGGATTCTCCGGAGTTGCGTCCGTCGTCGTGGCGAAACCATCCAGCGAGATATTCAGGTCAACTCGAACAGCCATGGTGAAGGTCCCCTCAGATCAGTGGTTGCGTTATGCAACCACCATACTGGTGGTGAGATCTCCTCCACGGAAGAATTCCTGGACGAATTCGTCATCCCTGGGAGCACATGAAAAGTGACCAAGGAGACCAACAGTATGAAATAGGCGGCCAAGAGTGGGCAAACATACCCCCAATCGGCAGCGTTGTCATCTACGACTACCGGGCCCGTCAATCAGCTGTCTGCCTGTCAGGAGGCTTTGGCAAGGTATTGGGCCAGTGCTTCCCTGAGGATTTCGCTCGGCTTGCGGTGCTCGATTTCGGACCGGGCAACCAGTTGTGCGTCCATGTCCTTCGGGAGGCGGATGGTCCGGGACGGGGATGTTCCGCTGCTGCTCAGGGAGGGTTTGCCGACGGCTCTTTTTACTGCCTCGGGCGAGCCCAGGGCTGCTTCCAGCAGGGCGCGTCCGGCACCTTGCCCGGACGCCTTGGTGATGCGGGCGTCAGGGCCTATGTCGGCGGTCTCCGCCCATTCGCCCAGGGCACGGAAGTGGGCCTGTTCCTCCGGGCTCAGGTCCTGACCGCCCTTGGCCTTCTTCTCATTCATTCCGTTGTTCCTCTCTCGGCAATGTCGAGTATCTTCCGCCTTGCCTCCATCACGTGGAAGACCAGGATGTCGTTAGGCGGTGTAATGACTGCCATGACTTCGAGAATCGTCCGGCGGTCCCGAGAAGGGCCGATAAACAGATCCGGACGTGCGCCTGATTCCACACGCGGCTCATCGAACTCTTCAACGTGGTAGATCTGGTTCAAGATTGCATGCAACGCATCCCCGCGGGCAATTCCATGTTTGTTTGCGCTGTCCGCCCACCTGATCCCCATTTTAATATTGTCTCACAATAAAAGGGTTATTGCGAGACAATATTGGGCTGTAGCTCTCGGTCCGAGCGAGCGAGACTGAGGAACGACAACCTTCGAAGGGACATGGGTGTGCACTCATCGTTCCTGAGTGCGCGAAGCCCCCGACATCCGCGGTACCCAGCAGCGCACGGCATCGCGGTATTGACGGAATTCTTCGCCGAACCGTTCTTCCAGGTCAGATTCCTCAAGCGGCCTGACAACGTAATTCCACACCAGCGAGCCCACGACGGCGTAGGCCACTACCAGCCATGACTGTAGGATGACGCCAACTGCCGCGCCCTGGAGAATGCCTGCGGCCGCCATTGGATTCCGGATCCAGCGATACGGACCCGCGATGACCAGATGATTGGGCATTGCCGACGGCAGCGGGGTGCCATTGCCCAACGTCGACATCGCCACGGCCGCCGAGATACCAAGGGCGCTGGCTAGTACCAGAACGGCGACACCCACAGGAGCGGCAAACGACGGAAACGGGAGAACCACCGCCCAGCGCTGTTCGAGAAAGGCAACTGCGAACGGAATCACCGCCAGGAAGAACCCCCAGAACAGGACAATTTGCCCAAATGTTGAGGCCACGTGGGCGGCGGCGGTCGCGCGGGGGATTGCGGGACGGAATGCGAACGGACCGCGGATGATCCACGCGGTCGGCACGTGTCCCAGCAAGACTAGGCAGAGCGAGATCAGCGAGCCCGCGCTCGCAGCGCCCATGCCGAGTACGCCCCAGCCCGCTTCGGTTGTGACAGTGGCGTAAACCGCCAGTGCGACGGCAACGGCGCCCGTCCAGCCGGCACTCACCAGCGCGGCAGCCTTTACGCCAAAAGACGCCACGGCCGACGCCACGACGAATAAAGGAATGTCGAAGACAGCAACCGCAACCGGGTCGAGGTTACCGAGGGTCGCCTCGCGCACCACCGGCGACAGGAAAACCGCGGCCCACCACAAGAAACCGGCAATCGCCTGCATGGCGAAATATGCCCTGCCCCACCAAATAGCTCCGCCCCGCCGAATCAAGGGCGACACCCGCTCAGCCCAAACATGCGTAGCCCCAATCCCAGACAATTTTGGCTCAGCCTACCGAATTCGAACGCTGCGTCCGTCTTCACACGAGTCCCCCGCAGGACTAGTTAACCCGTTCAACCCCCCCCAAAATCCCCTCACCGCTACAATGGGACATATGCCGGACATCGAGCGTTGGCCCACCGGAAGGTTGCTGTCTACAGCGGCCCGGTTGGTGGAACACGCTTGGGACGAGAATCTGAGGGCGATCGGCCTCACCCACGCCGGCGTCATCGCGCTGGAGGTTCTTGCAGCCACTGGCCCCATCACCCAGACCACGCTCGCCCAGATCGTGCGTGTGCAGGCCCAAACCATGGGGCAGACCCTCAGCAGGCTGGAGTCACACGGGCACGTTAGCCGCCGTCGAAGTTCCGAGGACCGCCGGGTACACGTCGTTTCGCTGACCGATGCCGGCAGGGACGCACTTGAGCGGGCAGCGGAATCGGAACGGCAGGTTCTTGCCCAGGTATCGATCGATACGTCGATGTTCCGGCAGGAACTGAAAACAGTCGTGCGCGAACTGGCAGGCCGGCAAGCACCAGAAGGAGACAGCGCTAGCGCCCCTCTTGCCTCCGCGGCACTGGAAGACTAGTCCGAGGAAACGTCGACGGCGCCCTGCTCACCGGGCGCAGGAACCTCGCCGCGCGTGGAACGCTCACCGCGGGCAGCCAACTCATCCAGGACCGCGTCGTACCAGGACTTGACCCCGAACTCGGGCTTCCCGACGTCGAGCAGCCTGAAAAGGGCGTCGGCCAAAAAGTTGAGCTCCGCAACGGACAGCTTCGCAAGCCCCTGGACCGGGTCCAGTTCGCCTTCCAGGCATGAGGTGAGTAATGCGTTCACAGCGCGGCTCCAAGCATGGGAGCAGCTACGTAAAGAGTCTTGGAAGAGAGGGGAGTCGGGCGGGTCATGAGGTCGCTCCATGGAAAGAGTTCCTAGGGCCGCTGCATAACCCACCCTGATGATATCGACACGTGGAGCCGCGCGGCAAGCGCGCCGCGCGGCCGGAAACCACCAGCAACAATGCCTAAGTGGGGCGTTCAGTTCCTTCCCCGTCGCCGAACAAGCCAAGCCACCAGAACCACGACGGCGGCGGCGCAAAGCACGGGCCCGAAACGACGCACCAGCACCGGCCACACGGCCGAGCCCAGATCCAATTCCGACGACGACGCGAGGGGCGCGGACCGAGGTGCGGGTGCAGCCGCGGCCGCAGGCACAGGCGCCGCCGGCGGCTCAACCACCTGCGCTGCAGAACCCGCAGCGGGCCCGACGGCGGCGGGCCCGGCGGCTGCTCCAGCCGCGGGCTCCCCGGGCTGCGCTACCTCGCCGGTAGCCGTCCCGGACCCTGCCGACGCAGCCGCGCTTCCGGCGTCGGGCCCGGTATCGCTAGGAGCCCCGCCGCGAGCCTTCCCGATCACGCACTGGACAAACTGCTCCAGCAACTTGTCCGAGATGTCCTGGATGACGCCCCGGCCGAATTGGGCGGGTTTTCCGGTGACGTTCATATCGGTGGTCACGTCCACGGAGGTGCCGTCGCCGTCGGGCGTCAGCACTGCCGTTACCGTGGCGCCCGCAGTGCCGTTGCCCCGCTTGTCCTTGCCCGTCGCCGAAATGACAACGGTGTGCGTCTCTTGGTTGCGCTCGAGGAATTCACCGGTGCCCGTGTAGATCATGGCGATCGGCCCGAGCTTGACCTTGACCGTTCCGGTGAACTGCTCGCCGCTCACGGACGTGAGGGTCGCCCCGGGGAAACAGGGCGCGATGTCTTCCAGTTGGTTGAAGGAATACCAGGTGTCCTCCAACGAACTGGGAACCACGAAGTGATGTTTGAGTTCCACGTCGCCTCCTGTCCGTGTTCCGCTAGAGCCCGGCGGCCACGATGACGGCCCGTTTGGTGAGGACCCCGGCCAGGTGGCGGCGGTAGGCCGCGTCCCCGTTGAGGTCGCTCGCGGGATCGGTCCCCTCGGCAGCGTGTGCGCTCGCCGAGGCGATCGCTTCCCGGGTCGCGGCGGCGCCCACGAGTGCCTGCTCGACGGCGGTCGCCCGCAACGGGGTGCTGGCCATGTTGGTCAAGCCGATCCTGGCCTCGGCGATCGTGCCGCCTTCCACCCGGACCATCACGGCAACCGCCACGATGGACCATTGTTGGGCCACCCTGGTGAATTTCTCGTAGTGCGCACCCCAGCCGGTGTACTTCGGGACCCGGATATGGGTGAGGATCTCGCCGTCGTCGACGGCGGTAGTGAAGTACCCCTGGAAGAAGTCCGCCGCTGCCACCCGGCGCTCCCCCTCCGGACCTGCCAGGATGAACGCGGCGTCCGCGGCCAGCACCGGTGCGGGCATGTCGCCCGCCGGGTCGGCGTGAACCAGGGCGCCGCCGAACGTGCCGCGGTGGCGGACCTGGGGATCCGCGACCGTCGCAGCTGCCTTGGCCAGCAACGGCACGTGCTCGGCAATAAACGGGTCCGTGGCGATCTGGTGGTGCGTTGTCATGGCTCCGATCAGCAGGGCGTCGCCGTCGTCGCGGACCCCGGACAACTCGCCGATCCGGCCCAAATCGACCACCATCGCGGGGTCGGCAAGGCGCAGTTTCATCACGGGGATCAGGCTTTGACCCCCGGCCAACAGCTTCACGTCGTCGCCGGCGTCGGCCAACACGCTCAACGCCTCCGCCACCGTGGCCGGAGCGGCGTAATCGAATGCGCTCGGAATCATTGCACACCTCCCGTGGTCTTGGCTTCTTCAAGGGCGGCCCACACACGCGCCGGCGTGCATGGCATCTTGATGTCCTTCACGCCAAGGTGCCGAATCGCGTCCAGTACGCCGTTGACAATGGCGGGCGTCGAGGCGATGGTTCCTGCCTCGCCGACTCCCTTGGCCCCCAACTGGTTGGTGGTGGACGGCGTCTCCGTGCGCGCCGTCGTGAAGTGCGGCAGGTCGGGCGCGCCGGGCACGAGGTAGTCCACGAACGAGCCCGTGACCAGGGTCCCGGCGTCGTCGTGCACGGCCTCCTCATAAAGGGCCTGAGCGATTCCCTGCGCCAGGCCGCCGTGGACCTGGCCCTCCACAATCAGCGGATTGACCACCACCCCAACGTCGTCCACGCAAACGTACTTGCGGATGCTGACCTGCCCGGTCTCGGTGTCCACTTCCATGGCGGCCAGATGGGTGCCGTGCGGGAAGGAGAAGCTCTGCGGGTCGAAGGTGGCATCCGAATCCAGATTGGGCTCAAACCCTTCCGGCAGGTTGTGCGCCGAGAAGGCGGCGAAGGCGACTTCACCGAAGGCAGTGGACTGATCAGTGCCCTTGACGCTGAACTTGCCGTCCATGAACTCGATGTCCTCCTCGCTGGCCTCCATCATGTGCGCTGCCAGGACCTTGGCCTTCTCGATCACCTTGTCCGCAGCGGCCAGCACCGCCATACCACCGACGGTCAGCGAGCGGGAGCCGTAGGTGTCCAGGCCCCGCTGGGAGACCTGTGTATCACCATGCAGCACTTCGACATTTTCGAACGGCACGCCGAGCCTGTCCGCCACGAGCTGGCTCCACGCGGTTTCGTGGCCCTGGCCGTGGGGGGAAGTGCCCGTGACTACCTCGACGTTGCCGGTGGGCAGCACCCGCACCTGGGCGTGCTCCCAGCCGCCGGCCGCGTAACTGAGCGCGCCAAGCACCCGGGATGGAGCCAGGCCGCACATTTCGGTGAACGTGGAGATGCCGATGCCGAGTTGGACGGGATCGTTGGCTTCGCGGCGCCTGGCCTGCTCTGCCCGGAGTTCGTCGTAGCCAAAGAGTTCCAGGGCCTTCGCCGTGGCCGCCTCGTAGTTGCCGCTGTCGTATTCGAGTCCAGTGACGGTGGTGAAGGGGAATTCCTCGTGGGTGATCCAGTTCTTTTTGCGCAGTTCCAGGGGGTCCATGCCCAGTTCGACGGCGAGCTCATCCATCAAGCGCTCGATAGCGAAGGTTGCTTCCGGCCGGCCTGCGCCCCGGTAAGCGCCCGTCCACGCCTTGTTGGTGAAGAGGTTGTTGCATTCCAGTCGGTACGCCGGGAATTTGTAGATGGCGTTGTACATGAACGCGCCCAGGATCGGGATGCCCGAGCCGATAATGCCGAGGTAGGCTCCCATGTCCGCCAGCAGCTGGATGTCCAGCCCTGTGACAATCCCGTCCTTCGTCGCCGCGAGCTTCACCTTCTGCACTTGGGCCCGGCCGTGATGCCCGGACTGCAGGGACTCGCTGCGGGTTTCGGTGTATTTGCAGGGTTTGCCGACCCGCCGGGCTGCCATGAGGGTGATGAACTCCTCGGGGATCACCGTCAGCTTTCCGCCAAAGCCGCCGCCCACGTCGGGGGCGATCACGCGGAGCTTGCTTTCCGGGAGCCCGAGCGTCAATGCCAGGATCAGCCGCAGGATATGGGGTATCTGCGTGGACGACCACATGGTGATTTGCTCACTCGTCGGGTCAACCACGATCGAGCGCGGTTCCATGAAGGCCGGGATGAGGCGTTGCTGATAAAAGGTGCGTTCGATGAGGACTTCGGCGTTCGCCAACGCCTCGGCGATCGGCTTGCCGGTGCCGGCTTCGCCCGAGTCAAACACCCAGGTCGCCGAGAGATTGGAGTCCAAGTTGGAGTGGGCCAGCACCTTGTCGGTGAATGCTTCCTCCAGATCCAGGACCACCGGAAGTTGGTCGTAGCTGACGTCCACGAGTTCGACGGCGTCCCGCGCCGCTGCGGCGCTGCGGGCAACGATGCAGGCAACTACCTCGCCGGCAAAGGCCACCTCGTCGACGGCGATCGACGGGAACGCGGGCGCCTTCTGGTCGGCGGTGACGGGCCAGACGTTGGGCAGGCTGCCCTGTTCCGCGGCCAGATCGGCTCCGGTGAACACGGCGACGACGCCGGGTGAGGACTTCGCGGCTGAGGTGTCGATCGAGGTGATCCTGGCGTGGGCGAACGGACTGCGGACCATGGCCAAATGGAGCATGCCGGGCAACGTCATGTTGTCCGTGTACCTGGAGCGCCCCGTGATGAGGTGCGCGTCTTCTTTGCGGAGGCGGGGCCTGCCGATTTCGGCGATGGTCATGCCACACCTGCCGTTTCTGATTCGTCGCTGTCCGCGGAAACCGTACCGTCAGCGGCTGCCTGTACCGCGGCAACTATGTTCTGGTACCCGGTGCACCGGCAAAGGTTTCCTTCGAGGCCGTCCCGGATTTCCTGCTCGGTGGGGTGCGGGTTTTCGGCGAGAAGGGATGCCGATTGCATGATCATGCCGGGCGTGCAGAAGCCGCATTGCAGCGCATGGCATTGGTGGAAGGCTTGCTGCAGCGGGGCGAGCTTGCCGTCCCGGGCCAGGCCTTCGATGGTGGTGACGCTGTGGCCGTCTGCCTGAACCGCGAACATGGTGCAGGATTTGACGCTGACTCCGTTCAGATGGACGGTGCAGGCGCCGCAGTTGGTAGTGTCGCAGCCGATCAATGTGCCGGTCTTGCCAAGCCGTTCGCGCAGGTACTGGACCAGCAGCAATCGTGGCTCGACATCGTCTGTGTAGCTCACATCATCGACTTCGACGGTGATCGTCTTGGAACTCGCCATTGGGATCTCCTGTCGCGTTGGACGACGGGCACAACTGCCCGGCATCCAGTCCTGATGTGACACAGGTTACTCCTCGGAAGGGGTGAGCGCCCTAGCCCGGCTTGAGTTCGTACCCCGCATCCTCGTGGTCCGCTTCAACCGTGGGTTCGTGGTGGATCCGAGCCTCCATGGTGCTCAATCTTCCGCCGCCGCCACCCCAGTGCAAGGCAATGATTTCGGCGGCGATGGAGACGGCCGTTTCCTCCGGGGTGCGGGATCCCAGGTCCAGGCCGATCGGGCTGGAGAGCCTGGCCAATTCGGCCTCGCTCAGGCCGGCTTCGCGCAGCCGTTCCAATCGGTCGTGGTGCGTGCGCCGGGATCCCATCGCGCCCACGTAGGCCACGTTGTGGCGCAGTGCCAACTCAAGGAGCGGCACGTCGAATTTCGGATCATGTGTGAGCACACAGATCACGGTGCGCTCGTCCACTTGGCCGGCAGCGATCTGCGCCTGCAGGTAGCGGTGCGGCCATTCCACCACTACCTCGTCCGCCTGCGGGAACCGGGCAGCCGTCGCGAAAACCGCGCGTGCGTCGCAGACCGTGACCCGGTAGCCCAGGAAGGTGCCTTGCTTGGCGACGGCGGCGGCGAAGTCGATCGCGCCGAACACCAGCATCCGCGGCTGCGGGGCGAAACTGAGGGCGAACACGCGCATGCCCTCGCCGCGCCGCTGCCCGTCCGGTCCGTACATGAGCGTGGCGTTGCGGCCCGCGGCCAGCAGGCCCTGGACGTCATCGGATACCGCATGGTCGGCACGCTCGCTGCCGAGGGAACCCACGAACCCCTCTGGGCGGACCACCAGGTGGCGGCCCAGCCACGCCGGATCGGGGTGTTCGATCACGGTGACGATCGCAACCGGCCGGCCCGCACCGACGTCGTCCGCTACCTGGGCCAGTTCCGGGAAGTTCTCAGTGGAGACCGGCTCCACAAAAATGTCCAGGATCCCGCCGCAGGTGAGGCCGACCTCGAACGCGGCATCGTCACTGATGCCGTAGCGCTGCAGCACCGGCTTGCCGGACTCGACCACCTTGGTGGCCAGTTCATAAAGCGCTCCTTCGACGCACCCGCCGGACACCGAGCCCACCGCACTGCCGTCGGCGTCGACCATCATGGCGGCACCGGCCGGCCGCGGTGCGGAGCGGAAGGTGCGCACCACCGTTCCGAGTCCTACTGTGTGGCCGGCCGCCATGGCGGCGACCAGATCGTCCAAGACCTCACGCATTGGCAACCACGTCCAACAACTCCTCGAAACTCTGCATTGAGTGCCCCCCTATAAAGAAGTCAACGTGCGGCAGCACCGCCCTGATTCCCCGCTGCAGCGGCTCGTACCCCGCCTTGCCGCGGTGCGGATTGGACCAAATGATCCGCCTCGCCAGATGGTGCAGCCGCTCGGCTTGGCGTCCCAGCAGTGCGGGGTCGCCGCGCTCCCAGCCGTCGCTGGCAATCACGACGACGGCGCCCCGCACCATCACGCGCTGCCCCCACCGGTCGTTGAACGCCCGGAGCACTTCTCCGAGCCGGGTACCGCCGGACCAGTCGGGGACTGTGCGGCCGGCGAGGGCCAAGGCATTGTCCGGGTCCGGCACCCTCAGTGCGGCAGTCACGCGGGTCAGGCGGGTGCCCAGCGTGAACACCTCCACTTGGCGCGGGGCGGCTTCCACTACCCGGTGGGCCAAGCGAAGCAGGCTGTCCGCGTACGGTGCCATGGAGCCCGAAACGTCGATCAGCCAGACCACCCGGCGGTTTTTGCGGGGAGCCCGGGCGCGGCGCAGCGGCCCCGGTTCCCCGCCGCGGCGCAGCTGGTCGCGCAGGGTCCGCACCCGGTCCACGTCGCCGTGCCGGTCGAGGTGCTTGCGCCGGGTCTGCCGGGTGGGCAGGCGCACCGGCAGCTCCTCGAACATCCGGTGCAGCAAGGCCCGTTCCTCGTCGTCCAATACGGCCACATCGCGGTGCCGAAGCAACTCCCGGCGGCTGGCGAGTGCCCGCAACTGTTCCCTCCTACCTTCCGGGCCGCCGTCGTCGTCATCCAAAGTGGCAGCGCTCACGGATGTCGCGGAGTTTTCCAGGCGTTGGGCGGCGGAGTGTTCCACGGCAAACCAGGCCTCAAACGTCCGCTGGTAGGCGGGCAAGTCCTCCGGCGAGGCGCATAGCGTCGCGCGGCCGGCCCAGAACACGTCCGAACGGCGGTCCAACTTGAGCCTGCCGACGGCGTCGACGAAGCTGAGCGAGCGGTCCGCGGTCACTTTCACGCCGGCCGCACGCACGGCTGCAGCGAAGGCAAGGAGGATCTCTTCGGCGCTGTGTTCGGGGCTTTGTCCTGCCGTTGGCATGGGCTCAGCCGAGCATCCGGGCCAGGGCCGCCGAGACGCGCTCGGTGTCCTCGCGGTACTTGCACAGCGCGCCGATGCTGGCCGCAGCCGAAGCCAGGTCAAGCTCGGCCCGGCCGAGCTGGTGCAAGGCACGCGCCCAGTCCAAGGTCTCGGCGACGCCGGGAGGCTTCAGTACGTCGTCGGTGACCCGGATCTGCTGGACCGCGCGCACCACCTGCTCGGCCAGGAGCGCGGGCACTTGGGGGAGCCGGGTGCGCACAATCTCCACTTCTCGGGCCAGCCCGGGGTGGTCGATCCAGTGGTAGAGGCAGCGGCGTTTGAGCGCATCGTGCAGATCGCGCGTCCGGTTGGAGGTGAGCACCACGATCGGCGGGGTTTCGGCTTTGACCGTGCCGAACTCGGGGATGGAGACCTGATAAGTGGAGAGCACCTCCAGCAGGAACGCCTCGAACTCGTCGTCGGCCCGGTCGATTTCGTCGATCAGCAGCACCGCCGGGCTTTGCTGCAGCGCTTTGAGGATGGGACGCGCGAGCAGGAACCGTTTGTCGTAAAGCGAACTTTCCAGTTCGGCCACGCTCAGCCGCGCGTCCATTCCCGCTCCGCCGCTGGCCTCCACGCTGCGCAGATGCAGGATCTGGGCGGTGAAGTCCCAGTCATACAGCGCCTGCGAGGCGTCGATTCCCTCATAGCACTGCAATCGGATCAGCGGCAGCCCGAACCCTTCCGCCAGGGCCTCCGCGAGGGAGGTCTTGCCGGTGCCCGGTTCGCCCTCCAGAAGCAGCGGCCGTTCCATGCTCAGGGCGAGGTAGCCAATGGTGGCCAGGCCATCGTCGGCGAGGTAGCCGGTGGCGGCCAGCATTTCGGCCAGCGCTGTGGCGGAGCTGATCGACGTCTGCGTCATGGCACCAGCATAGGGTCACCGGCAGGGCTCCGGTCTGGTGGGCTACCCGCCGATGTACGACATCTCGATCTTGTGTGCCGCTGCGGGGTCTTGAGGCGTGTGCGAGCTGCGCAGTTCCGAATAGCGGTCCGCGCGGCCGCCCCACAGGGCGGACAACGCCGTCGAAAGCTCGACGTCGGACGCCCCGCCTCTCAGGAGTGCCCTCAAGTCCGTGCCCGCCGTGGCGAAGAGGCACGTGAACAGCTTCCCGTCGGCGGAGAGCCGGGCCCGCGTGCAGCCGCGGCAGAAGGCTTGGGTCACGCTGGAAATGACCCCGATTTCGCCGCTGCCGTCCGCGTAGCGCCAGCGATCCGAGGTTTCGCCGGGGTAGTTCGGCGCCACGGGCTCCAGCGGGAACACCGCGCCGATGCGGGCCAGGATCTCGGCTGAGGCAACCACCTCATCCATTTTCCAGCCGTTGGACGCACCCACGTCCATGTACTCGATGAACCGCAGAATGAACCCGGACCCTTTGAAGTGGCGAGCCATGGGAAGAATGTCCTGATCGTTCGTCCCCCGCTTGACCACCATGTTGATCTTCACGGGCCCGAGACCCGCGGCCTGGGCAACGTCTGCGGCATGCAGGACCTTCGCCACGGGATAGCCGACGTCGTTCATGGCCTGGAAGGTCTCCTCCCGGAGGGAGTCCAGCGAGACCGTCACCCGGTTGAGCCCCGCATCCTTGAGGGCTTGCGCCTTCTGCGCCAGGACCGAGCCGTTCGTGGTCATCGCCAGGTCCGGTGCCAGCCCGTCGGGAGTGCGCAAGCGGGCCAGCATCCGGACCAGTTCCTCGATGTCCTTCCGCAACAGGGGTTCACCGCCGGTCAGCCGGATCTTCCGCACACCGTGTCCCACCGCGATCGACGCCAGCCTGGTGATTTCCTCAAACGTCAGCAGCTGGTCCCGGGGCATGAAAACGAAATCCCGCCCGAAGATTTCCTTGGGCATGCAGTAGACGCACCGGAAATTGCACCGGTCCGTGACGGAAATCCGCAGGTCCCGCAGGGGCCGGTGGAAGGTGTCGGTGATGGAATTGGCGTCCATACAGCGCCCTCTCAACGCGGTAGTAGTGCCAACCGCTTGTGCCTCTCCCAGAGTATGCCCGGTCCCGGGCGGCCACAATGGACCGCGGTCGGGCGAACGGCGGCGGAGGCGGCCTCAGCCGATGGGCTCTGCCATCTTCTCCACGACATACTGGGCGTCCACCGACGTGCCGGTCACCGGATCGGTCATTTCCACTCTCCAGCTGCGGGCAAACTGGTCGACCCCCTGTTTCATTGCCACTGTGCCTGAAATGAGGACGGTGCCGGGCTGGTTCAGGCCGCGTTCTGCGAGCACCGCCAGCCAGTAGTCCGGGCTGAGGAGGGCCTCCAGCGAACTGTCCTGGATCAGGGTGTCCGGAGTTTCGCCGTCGCCCACCCAGCCCTTGAGCGTGATCTTGTCCAAATGGTCGCGAACATCATCCAGGCGCCATGCTTTGCGTCCCAAGACGTCCGGGCTCGCGTTCTTGCTCCACGCCACGCCGTGGACCTCGAGCTCACGGTCCGTGTGGTCGCACGCCACGGTCAGGAGGACGTCCCCATCGGTGATCACGAGCGCCCATTCCGCTTCGCCCGAGGTCCGGCCGTGCTGGACGCGGACTTCCGAAACCTGCTGGGCCAGGTAAGGCGACACCGGGTACAGCGCTGGCGTGGTTGTGGGGCCGGGAACGCCAAGTTCGGCCAGTTCGGCGATGTGGGCCTGCACTTCTTCCTGCTCGCGCCCTGCGTAGCCGGCGTTCAGGAGGTGCTTGACCTGGACATTCCGCGTGGTGCCATCGGGAAGTTCAAAGCTCAGAGTCGTCATTTTCTGTCCATCCTTTGCGTGTCCTGCTGGAGAAATTTTTCAGATCGGAAACCGGAAACAGTCGCCAATGTACATCCAGTATGCGTAATGTATACATTTAACGCCAGTGTGGCAGGCGTCACCGTAAACTTCTCGTGGAGGAAACCCATGGCCAATGTTCCAGTTCCGGCTTCCGGCGCAGCGCCGCGTCCCGGAAAGCCGATGCATCCCAAAGGCCTGTACAAGGCCTTTGCGGCAAGCCTCACCGGCACCGCGCTCGAGTGGTACGACTTTGCCGTCTACTCCGCCGCGGCCGCCGTCGTATTCCCCCTCGTCTTTTTCCCGTCGTCGGATCCCTTGACCGGGACCATCCTGGCATTCTCGACCTACGCGGTGGGCTATGTCTCCCGTCCTGTGGGCGGCATCATTTTCGGCCGGCTCGGTGACCGCATCGGCCGCAAGAAGGTCCTCGTGACGACGCTGATGATCATCGGCGTCGCCACTGTGCTGATCGGGGTGCTGCCTGGCTACGGCAGCATCGGCATCTCGGCCCCGATCATCCTGGTGTTGCTGCGCTTCGCCCAAGGCGTGGGTGTCGGCGGCGAATGGGGCGGGGCAGTGCTGCTCTCCAGCGAATACGGCGATCCCCATCGGCGCGGCTTCTGGGCTTCCGCGGCCCAAGTCGGACCGCCGGCCGGCAACCTTCTGGCCAACGGCATCTTGGCCGTCCTGACCGTCACCCTCAGCGAAGCGCAGTTCATCAGCTTCGGCTGGCGCATCGCTTTCCTGGTTTCGGCCGTGTTGGTGGGCTTCGGTCTTTGGATCCGGTTGAAGCTTGAAGATACCCCGATCTTCAAGGCCATCGAGGCGCACGGTGAGCAGCCCAACGCTCCGGTCCGCGAAGTCTTCAGCAAGGAACTCCGTCCGCTCGTCGCTGCCACCCTGTGCAGGGTTGGCCCGGACGTGCTCTATGCCCTGTTCACCGTCTTCACCCTGAGCTACGGGATCCAGACGCTTGGTTACGACCGCAGCCAGGTCCTCACTGCCGTGTTGATCGGTTCGGCATTCCAACTGTTCATGATCCCGTTGGCCGGGGCCGTCTCCGACCGCTTCAACCGGCGACTCGTCTACGGGATCGCGGCGGTGGTCGGGGCCGTCTGGACTTTCGTCTTCTTCGGAATCCTCGGCGGACACAGCGAGCCGTTGCTGATCGCGGGAATCGTCCTGGGCCTCATGGCGCACTCCTTCATGTACGGACCGCAGGCAGCCTTCATCGTGGAACAGTTCTCTCCGCGACTTCGGTCCACCGGAAGTTCGTTGGCCTATACGTTCGCAGGCGTGATCGGGGGCGCCATCGCACCCTTGATGTTCACGCTGTTGCTGTCCCAGTTCGGCACCTGGATTCCGGTTGCCATCTATGTGGCCGTGGCCGCCGTCGTGACCGCCGTGGGGTTGGCGCTCGGCCGGGACTCCAACACCGTGGAGGACGAGGACTATCGCCTGCTGCTGGAAGGTTCCGCGGCAAGCCAACGGTCCGCCGTCGCGGAAACGCGCTGACGCTCACGTCATGCCTTCGAAAATCCTGACAAGCTGCGCTGGGCGGACAGAAGATTCCTCAGGTGCGCAGCAGGATGTCCCGGGTCACCGCCAGGTGATGGTCGATGGCCTTCTGGGCCTTCGCCGCGTCGCCGGACATCAGGGCGTCGAGAATGTCCTGGTGTTCGGCGCATACCTGTTCGCGCCGGCCTCCGGTACGGAACAGCGCGGAGACGCCTACCAGAATCTGCCGGACGTGGAGCTTGCTGTACGTCCGGGAGATGAGCTCGTTGCCGGCCGCGTCGATGAGCTGCTGGTGGAACAGGGTGTCCAGGCGTATAAACTCACGGGCCGCTTCCGGGCTCAGTTCCTCGGGAAGCTTTGCCTGCTGGTCAAGGGTTTCCTGCATCGTCCGGGCGGGAACCCGGCCTTGCTCGATGACCAGCCCGGCGGCGTGGCTTTCAAGGATCCCGCGCAGTTCCATCAATTCGGACATTTCCCGGCCGGTCACCGGAGGAACGTAAGCCCCGCGCTGGGGAATCAGTTCCACCAAGCCGTCCGAGACGAGCAGCAGGAGCGCCTCACGCACCGGCGTACGCGATACGCCGATTTCCGCGGCCAGTTCCTGCTCGTTCAGGAACTTCCCCTGGACTTCGGGGTCGATCAGGATATTTTCACGCAAGTACGCGTACGCCTTCTCGCGGCCGGACGCCGCAGTCCCCGAACTTTTTCGCATACATCATGTATACAACAATTTGGAGTAAATTCATGCGTTTAGCCGTGGCACAAATCATCACGGGAGCCGATCTGGCCGCCAACCTGGAACTGATCCGAGAATACGCCACCCGCGCCAAAGCCGCCGGAGCCGAACTCGTGGTCTTTCCCGAAGCAGCGATGCGCGCCTTCGGCAACAGCCTTGCGGACATCGCCGAACCGTTGGACGGGCCGTGGGCCACAGCGGTCCGCGGCCTCGCACGGGAGCTGAACATCGCCGTCGTGGTGGGAATGTTCACTCCCGGTGAGGGCGGCCGGGTCCGGAACACCCTTTTGGTCACCGGCCCAGGGGTGGACGCCTCCTACGACAAGATCCACCTCTTCGATGCCTTCGGTTTCGCGGAATCCGATTCGGTCGACGCCGGGACGTCACCCGTAACCTTCGAACTCAACGGCACCGTGTTTGGCCTTGCCACGTGCTACGACGTGCGCTTCCCCGCCCTCTTCACAGCCAACGCCCGGGCAGGAGCGCAGGTCAACATCGTCTGCGCCTCGTGGGGCGACGGCGAAGGCAAAGCCGAGCAGTGGGAGCTGCTGGTGCGGGCCCGCGCAGTGGACAGCACCACCTTCGTGGTGGCGTGCGGCCAAGGCAACCCGGCCAGCGTCGGCCTGCCCACCACCGGCACCGCGCCCACGGGAATAGGGCACAGTGCCGTGATCTCGCCACTGGGTGCCGTGATGGTGGCCCTCGGGGAAATGCCGGAACTCGCCGTCGTCGACATCGATCCGTCGGTCGTCGAAGAAGTCCGGGGCAAGCTTCCGGTCCTGGCGAATGCCCGGGATCTTTAGCGTCGCCGAGAGTAGCGGCGTCTTCTTTCAGGGAGGGCGGCGCCGTCCTGACCTTCTTTCGTTTCGGAAAGCGCTTACGACACGGCGAGTCGCGTCATTTCGAGGCTTTTGCGCGGCAAAGAAGGTCAGGACGGACAGGCCACGTTCGACTTAGGCGGCCGGTATGTCTTCGAAGGTGACTTGGTCGAGCAGGATATGGCCCCAACTTCCCGTACCGTTATCGACCACTTGGATCTGTGCGCTCTGGCCAACGAGGTCGGAGACGTTCCACGACGTCCAGGCGAGGCGTTCGCTGTTCTGGCCCGTCGCGGTGCGGACCACTTGCCCGTTGACCACAAGATTCACCGTGGTCTGATTGTCCGGTTCACCTCCAACCGCGTTTGGCACGCTGCTGAACACGATCTGGTCCACCATGATGTGGCCCCAGGATCCGCTTGCGTGGTCGATGACCTGGATTTGGGCCTTCTGCCCCACGAGCGTGTGGACGTCCCAGTTCACGTTCGACATCGTCGATGAATTCTGGCCTGTTGCCGTTCGCACTACCTGCCCGTTGACGAGGAGGTTCACCGCCGCGGCGCCGGACTGGCCCCAGGGGTGGTTTCCTCCAGCGATGAGGAAGTCGATGTAGTCCCGCGTGATCGTGAACGTCGGTGACGTGATCGCGCCCGTGGAGGCATCACCTCCTCCGACGTACGTATCGAGGACCTTGGAGCCGAGCTGGTTGGGGAGGGATTCCGCCGTCGGGCCCTGGCCAATGTAACTGCCTGACGCCGTCCACCCGGCACCCCAGGTCGCGCCCTCGAAGTCGGCGAAGACGTCCGACGGCCGTGGGTTGTTCCCGCCTCCTGCGAGGAAGTTGACGTACGAGTGGCCGATGGTGAACGACGGCGAGGTCAGCATTCCGGTCGCTGCGTCGCCGCCGTTGAAACTGTTGGCGAGCTTGTTCCCGAGGTAGCCCGTGACGGGCTGCTGGTTGGGGAGCGCCCCGGCGGCTGGCCCGGAACCGAAGGCCGCTCCCGCCGTCGTCCATGAACCATAGGTGCTGCCCTCGAAGTCCGCGTACGGCGCCGCGGGGTTCGCCTGTTCGGTGATGTTGGCGAATTCCGTGATCGAGAGGTTGGCGAAGTTTGCGCTGCCGCCGATCGTGTAGAGGGAGATCCCCGTGTCCGACGACGTGAAGAAGGCCTGGTTCGAGAGTGCGATCCGGCCGTCGTCGGCGAAGACCTCCACGCTGCCATGGTCCACGAGGATCCGGAGGTGCAAGGACGTCGTGCCCGAGGCGAGCGGCGCCTGGGACTGCTGGTACGTGCCGAAGGAATACGGCACTTGGTCCTGCGCGGAGCGATCGACGTAGAGGTTGCCCCCGTAGACACCGATGTTCGTGTGCCGGCTGCCGTCCTTGTTCTCGCCGACGGAGATGCCGACGTTGTTCAGGGTGGTCCAGCTGACGTCCGCATCGAGCTCGTAGGCGGAGCCGTGGTAGTCGAGGGTTGTCCGTCCATTGACCGTCGCGTTGGCGGGCTTCACGGTTTTGGTGGCGTAGTTGGCCAGATTCGGGGTCGGCTGGGATAGGAGGCTGTAGACACCGCTGCCCTCGGACTTGAGGCTGAGCTGACGCACCACCGACATCTGGCCGTTGTAGTTGTCCGTGGAGTCCGTCGGCACGGTGTGCGGCGCGTAGTGCCAGTTGTTCATCCAGCCGATCGCGTAACGGGAGGTGTCGGGCTTCGCGGCGTCCGGCCAGGTCACCGAGGCGTACCAGTCCGAACCCCAGTCGAGCCACTGCGGGTCCGTCTGGTCCGCGACGAACGCCGAGCCGTTCCACGTTCCGGTCCAGTACGCGTAGGTGTCCGGCTTGCCGCTGTAGTCGCCCTGCATGCTCCCGGCCATGACCCAATGCCACGAACCGTCGTTGGCCTTCATCTGGAAGATGTCCGGGCACTCAACGCCGCCGATGTTCGGAGTGGTGTAGCTGAAGTCGGTTTGGTGCGTCCACGTCTTAAGATCCGGCGAGGTGTAGAAGGTGATCTTTTGCTGGCGGCCGATCGCGGCTACCCAGGTCGAGTGTGCCGCGTCCCAAACGATCTTCGGGTCGCGGAACCAGTCCGAGGCGTCCGGGTTGGCAATGACCGGTGCGCCGTACTGCGTGAAGGTTGTCCCGCCGTCGGTCGAGTACCAGAGGTATTGCGATTGCTGGAACGGGTCGCCGTCGGTGGGCCGCGTGGCGAGCGCGACGACGGCGCCGGCCCCGAAGCCCGCGGTGTTGTTGGTATCGATCACCGAGGAGCCGGTCCAGACGGGGAAATTGCTTTGGAGGGGGAGGGCGTCGCCTTGGTCGTTGAACACCACAGTGTCCGACGACGTCGCATGTCGCCATCCGCCGGGGCCGTTGTCCTGGTTGCTGTGAAGGTAGTACAGGTTGTACTTGCCGTTGAGATAGATGGGCCGCTGAGGGTCGCTCAGCCATCCTGACGGGGGAGTCATGTGGTAGACGGCCCGCATTGGCGGTGGGGTCGCGCTGCCGACGGCTCCTGCGCCGGGGATGTCCCCGGTAACTATGGTTGTGGTGAAAAACATCGTGAGCGCGGCGAAGAGGGCGAGCATGCTCGCCCTCTTCGACAGCCTCCTTGCTGAGTGGGCCATAAGATCTCCGGGTCTCGGTCAGGACTACTCGACCGCCGATAGCTCTGCGTCGAGCCTCTGCACACGGCGTTGTTGAGCAGTCGGGGGAGCTTGGGTGGAGCTAAGGATTTTTGATTAAACGCTTAATCACGGCAACAATAGCTGGCACTTGACTCGTGATCAAGCGTTTAAGCGGATTATTTTAGCTGGTTGCCCGGAGGGCGAGGCGGCGCATGAGGGCGCGCCGGATCCGCTGGGCTGGCTGTTCAATGGCCACGCAGCTCAAGAAACCAAGCGGCCAGACCGCCACGAGAGCGAACGCAGCAAACCCGAGCGCGGGAACGTGGGATGGAATGTGGGCGGCTGCGAGGAGCTGCTGGATGGGCCATCCGTAGATGTAGATCCCGTAGGAGATGTCGTAGCGAGCCCCGATGGCGGACGCGCTGCCGATTGAACCGATCGACAGGACGAGGTAGGCAAACGGCAGCGGGGCGAGGGCTGTTCCGTAGCCCGTGGCGAGGGCCCCCCACACGGCCAGTGCGGCGAGGAGGCTCGGCGCCGCACCGACGCGGACCTTGTGTCTCTGGGTGGCAAGGAGGGATCCGGCCATGAAGACCGCGAGCAGCGGGAGGACGAATTCGGTGCGATTCGGCCCGAAGCTGCCTGCAAGCAGCTTTCCGAAGACTGCCCCCGTGGATGCGGCAAAAAGCAGGAATATTGCAGTGGCCGTGCCTCGCCTGCTCTCCGGAATCCTGCGGAGCAGGAACACAATCGCGGCGATGATGACGTAGCAGAGCCCCTCCCAGGTGAGGGTCCACAGGGGGCCGTTCCAGTCAAAGCGGTCGTTGTTGCCCCAGAGCGACGTCCCGATGGCGGGTGTGTCCATGACGCCGATGCTGAGTGCCAGGGCCGCGCCGAGGAAGGTCAATGCTCCGCGCGGGTCGTAGGTCCCGTGTGTCAGGAGGGCGCCAAGCGGTGCTGCCACGAAGGCAACAGTAAGCGCCGCGACCACGAGGGCAGGATAGATGCGGGCGAGCCGTGCTGCGGCATACTCGAGCACAGTGTCCGAGCGTTCGGCACTGACGGTGATGAGATAGCCGGAGATGGCGAAGAAGCCCATGACGCCAGCGGTCCCGAGCTTGATCCCGTAAAGCGAGGGTTCCGGGCCGTAGCCACCCAGCCACCAGGAATGGGAGATGATCACGGCTGCCGCGAAGACCAACCGCAGGGCGTTCAGCGAGTTTCGTCCGGAGCCCAGGGCATTACCCAGGGTGCGGGCGCCGAGTATGGCCAGGCCCGGACGGTCCACGGCTGTCGTTGGGGTCTTCATGGGCTGGTCGTTTCTATTTCATGCCCAGGACTGTTCGGGTGATCTTCTTGAGTGTGACCTGGCTAACATTCTTGACAGAATCTACACGAGTAGATCTGAGGAGGGCAAGCGACTTCTTTCTCAACCAACCAGCCGCACCTCGCCTTGGCCGAGCTGACCAGCTGGAAAGAGACGGCCACGGCCGTAGCCGGACACGGCAGCGCCGACCTCGAGCGGCTTGACGATGACGAGACCGTGGAGCGGCCGTAACACCGTACGCATCTGGTTCTACATTAACGAGCGCACGGTCTTTCAGCCGAAGCTCACCGGCGACGGGCAGCCACCCTCAATCAGCCCGTCGATAGTGCAAGGCGACCGCGCCGTTGCTGAGCGGCTCCGCCGAGATCAGGTCGAGGCGTCGCGTGCTAGGCAGTCCGCCCTGGTACAGGGTGGGACCGTGGCCGGCAATCCTGGGATGGACAAGGAACTTGTACTCGTCGATCAGATCCAGTTGGTCCAGCGCTGTTGCAAGTTTGCCGCTGCCGACGAGCACTCCGCCGGGAGTCGCATCCTTGAGATCCTGCACCGCCGTTTGCAGGTCGCCCACGACGTGGTGGCTGTTGTTCCACGGGAAGTCGCTTCGCGTCGACGACACAACGTACTTCGGCTTGGCCTCCAGCTTGAGCGCCCACTCGCGCATCGCAGGCGGCGCGTCCTCCTCGCCGCGGGCGACCGCTGGCCAGTAACTCTCCATCATCTCGTAGGTGGTGCGGCCCCAGAGCATTGCGCCCCCCTCGTCCATCAGGCGGGTGAAGTAGGCGTGTGTCTCGTCGTCGGCGATGCCTTCCTGATGGTCGACGCAACCATCCAGGGTGACGTTGATGCTGAACGTTAGGAGGCCCATACGACGATTCTAGGCCGCCCATTCACCGATGCCTCAACTATCACTGCGTTGCCAGGGAGGCTATTCACTGAACTAGTTAACGGGTAACACAGCGGGCTCTCCTCTACTCAATTCCGTGCAAGGATGCGCAGGTCTTCATTCGAGTAGCGGAACCTCTAGTATTTTGTCCAGTCGAGCGCCTTAATCCTTGCTATGAACAAGGTGAACAGCTGGATCGAGCTACTCGGCGGCTGGTGTTTGGGGCGGCGTCCAAGGACGTCGGATACTCGGCACATGATCGGATCATGGGCCGCAAAAGCGATGCTTAGCTTCATCGTATTTGAGTGGGTCGTTCAGCTTGGGTGGAAAGGCAATGGCACTTACAGCTACGCATCGAACTACGTCAGCGACCTCGGCGCGGTGCACTGCGACAACGTCGGCAACCCTGCCCGCTACGTGTGTTCTCCGTCTTTCGCTGCGATGGATCTGGCTCTTATCTTCATCGGCGTGAACGTCGTGGTAGCGGCCTGTCTCATCACTTCGCCGGTGCTCTGGATTGCAGCACATGCCGGCGACCTTGATGACGCGTACAAGGCGGTACGTCGGGACAAAACTGACGGCAAGATTCGGATGCAGCCCACCGGTTTTGCCAAGGTGACGACAACCATCATTCGTTGGTCGCTCGCCGTTACCGGGCTGGCTATTTTCGCCATCGGCGTCTTCCCCGAAGACTATCCAAATGCAGGCCACACTATTGGCATCCACGACCCCGCCGTCGTCATTCTGTCGTTGGGTATCTTCGTAACGCTCGTCTCGATCGGCGTGCTCTGGTTCAGGCGGACCGACGCAAGCCTTTGGTTTTTCGGACTGGCCATCGTCGCTGGCGTATCGGGATTGTTGATGCTGCTCACCGGCGGTAAAACCGAATTCTCAGGCATTTTTGAGCGTGGCGTCATCTACGCGTTCATTGTTGGCCTGGCCATCCTTGGCTTCATGGTCAGCTCCGCGGCCCATCATGAGCGCGTTGGCCACCTTCAGCCGCGACCAGCCACAAGGCCGCTATGGGGGCCTCGGCAGGCCGGGCGGCTTGTCGCACCGTTCAGGCGGCGTCACGCGACCGTGCTCGAGATTTAGCAGAGGCTACCGCCTCACGCGTAGCCGCCACGTCAACATCCCCGACGCGGGCGCGACCAGTTTCGGAATGCAGAAAACCCCCGGAATTCCGGGGGTTTTCATTGGCGGTGACGGTGGGATTTGAAACCTTTTCAGCCCCATTGAGGGCATGAAAAATCCCTAGAATTCAAGGATTTTGGTTACCTCAAATCACCCGTTTTTACATCGGATGTGCCCAAAATGTGCCCAAAAAGTGCCCACGGCTTTTGCGCTTGACGCGAGGTCTCGGCAGCCCCTGAAACGCCCTGCCTCCAAGGCGAAGGGCCAACATTGGAATGCGGCGGTCTTCGCCCCGATATCTCGTGCGGGCGGTCCACGTGGGCTTTGCAAGAGTCATCAAACGGGATGCGACCGGGCGGTTTGGAGCGCGAGAACGGCAGGCCGACACCGGACCACACCAATATGTCTCGTTTGGTTCGGCAAAAACTTTCGAGAGGTTGGCACCTTCGGCCAGCGCTGGGGACTGCGACTTCTAACTCTAGGTCCGCAGTCCCATGTCCCGTGTCGAAGGGGAGGGCTGGTGGGGGTGCACCGTTGCCGTGGCGGGGCTGGTGCGGGTGTGGATAACCGGGGAGAGCTTCGTCTGGAGTCGGTGGCGTTGGTTTTGCATGTCTGGTTCGTCCCAGCTGACAGGGGTTCCGAGCGGGGTGGTGTTGTCGGTGATGGCCCAGCGGTCCCGGTAGATGAGGATTTCCTGGAGCGTTTGCCGTCGCCGGTCTGGGTCCGGGATGTTTCGGAGTTGTGAGGCCAGGTCTTGCATCCATGGTTCCTGGCTGGCGGGGATGCGTGCGGCCACGAGTTTGGCGCGGTTGCGGATGCGCTGTTCGACCTGGGTGATGAGGTTGCTCAGGTCGGTGCGGTTGCTGGGGCACGGGACGAGCCCTTCGAGTGCTTCGTGGAGTTTGGCGGCGGTGCGTAGCCGGTTGTGGATGATGGCCGTCAGGTCGCGGACTTCGCCGCGGGGCGTCATTGCGTTGAGCACTTCGTGTTCGGCCAGGTTCCGGTCATGTGCTGCCAGCCGCTTCCATGCGGCGACCGCGGGGCCCCATGCCGGGGAGCGCCGCAGATCGTCGGCCGAGCCCGGGAAGTTGGCGGCGAGGAAATCCGCGAGGTCCTCGTCGGCGGCGAGTTGGGTGAGGTAGTCGTGCTCGGCGGCGAGCTGGTGGAGGGTATCGGTGCTGTCTTGGAGTTCTTGTCGGGTTTCGTATGCGGTGTGTTCGGCGCCTTCGCTGGCGAGGACCTGGCCGAGGATCTCCGGCCAGCCAGGCAGAGCTGTCGGATCAATCCGTTCGTCCGCGTCAGTGTCGGGTTCGACCACGTAGGCGGTGTTCGTGGTCCGACCGCGGGTCATGCCGACGTAGAACAGTTCGCGGGTGAGCCTGCCTTCGGTGACGACGATGTGACCGGTATCGACGGTGATTCCCTGCGAGCGGTGCGCTGTGGTCGCATACCCCAACTCCGTAAACCCTGAAAGGTAGCCCGGGTCAAGGTTGACGGTGGCGCCGGTGTCTTTTCTGACGCAGGTCACAGTGCCGGCTTTGCCGGGCTGCGCGGTGATGGTCAGGAGGGTGCCGTTGCGGATGAACCCGCCCAGGCTATCCCTGATCCGCCGGTCGTTGCGCCTGGCCAAGATCATATCCCCACAACCGGCTCTGAGACCGTCGGACAGGGGCACGGTGAGCCGGGTGTCAACCGCGCCGGCGGCGGCCCGGTCTTCCTGCGCGCGCCGGTTGAGGACGGTCACTGTGTCATTGTCCGCGGCGATGAGGATGGAGGCCAGCCCTGCTTTCACGTCGGCGGCCCATCCAGCGTAGGCCGCCTCGATCATCCGGCTGTCGGTGCCGGCCACGATCCGGCCGTGCCGCTCGTACTCGAGGATCCCGTCCCAGTTCCCTGCCCGCAGCTGGAGCGAGGCGGCGCTTTCCCAAGCATGGGTGAAGCGGTGCAGGGAGGTCAGCCGCACCACCCGGTCGGTGCGGTCGAGCCAGCCGAGCATCCCGCCGGCGTCGATGGAGTCCAGCTGGGCAGGGTCACCGACCAACACCAGTTTCGCCCCGGCCGCGGACGCCATCTCGGTGAGGGTGGCGAGCTGGTAGGTGGAGACCATGGACGCTTCGTCGATGATGACGAGTTGGCCGGGGTGGAGCTGCCAGCGGGACTGTTCGGCGGTGACGGTGGCGAGGACCTGTGCCGCCTGCCGTCGCCACCTGTGAGTCGGGCCGGTACCCAGAGGGTGTTCAAGGGCGCGTTCGGCGAGTAGGTAGCGGCGGGCGCGGTTGGCTGCTCCCGGGCCGTTGGATTCGTAGAGCCATTTCGTCACGTTCTCCGCTCCGAGTCCCAACGCGTCGCCGAGAACGTCGGCGGACAGGGCGGCCGGGGCGAGGGCGACCACGCTGCCGGGGCCGTGGACCTGTTGCCAGCTGTCGCTGACGGCTTTCATCGTGGCGGTCTTTCCTGCCCCGGCCGGGCCGGTGAGCGCGTCCAGACAGCGCCGGCTGGTCAGGATCTGCATGGCGGCGTCCTGCTGGTCCGCGAACAAGACAGGCCCCGCACTGCCGGGCGTGGGGGTGACGGCGTCGACGGCGTCCCAGGGCTCCAAGCCGGGCGCGCCGGTGGCGTGGCTGGCAGCCATGATGGCTTCCTCATCGGCAAGGATGCGTGCGTTGGTGAAGACCGTCCCAGTGACCGGGTCGAAAACCGTGCGCCCGTCGGTGGCGAGGTCGGCCGGGGCGTTGTCAGGGGCGATGTACCGGTAGTCGTTGAGAGGGACAGAGAACGTCTGGGCGTCGTCGGCAAGGGCTTCGATCATCGCTGCGCGTTCGGCTGGGCTGGCCATCCGGATGCCCGCGCAAACGCGTTCGGCCTCGGCGAGCAGATTCCACCGGTTCCAGGTGGCGCGTTTTTGGGCGACCAAGTCCATCACCAGCTGCCCGGTGACCTGCCGCCATTCCGGGGACAAGTCCGCACCTGTGAGGGGCCGGGTGCGGGACTGGTCGACAGTGCCGGCAATCAAGTGTTCCGGCGTGCAGTCAAGGCCTTCGGCCCGGCGACGCCAGGACGTAAGCCGCTCGGCCAGGGGAACGGGTTGGGAATCCTTGGCCGTCCGGGTGGACAAGGTGGCCTGCTGCCGCAGCTTCAGGACAGTGGCGTCGGAGGGATTGGTCCCGTGTTCGAGATTCCAGAGCCGGACCAGCCGGTCCTTCTCCAGCTCGATGATCCGTGCCCGGGCGGAGAACTCCGTGATCAGCCCGGCATGGACCCCGGATAGCTCGCGGCTGGGGTTGCGTTCGACCGAGACCGGCGCCCGCAGCTCAGTCTCGGTTCCCAGACTGCGCCGCAGCTCGTCGAAGAGCAGGCCGTTGTAGTGCTCACTGGCCGCGACCACCGCCTTGTACAGGGTCCGGGAATCCAGAGTGGCCCACGCCCCGTCGCTGGTCCGCTGGACGCGGTTGGCGATGACAAGGTGGGTGTGCAGTTGCGGGTCACCAGCCCGGGATTCCCAATGATCAAACGCGGCGGCGATGGCTCCGCGGACCGGGACATGGGCCACGCCGTTGCGGCCCGTCCGGGTGCCGATCGCCCGGCCCTCGAGCCAGAGAAGGGTGTCCTGCACGGCACGGTGATGCGCCGCCAACACCTGATCCCGTACGTCCTGCGGGCTGAGCGCCCACAGGACCGAGACCGACTTCGGAACGCTGAACGTCAAGTCGAACCCAGCAACGGGGTAACGCGTTGACGTTCCGGTCTTTTGGCTCGACACTGCCGGGGTGGTGGCCCGTTGCCCGTGCCGGCGGCCCAGCGGCTCACCGGTGATCGGATGCAGCGCTGCTTCGAAGACTGCCTTCGCCGCATCATCCGTCAGGACGGTGCCGGGGGCCAGGCCGATGCCGTCGATGCCGCTGCCCAGCCAGGTCCCGGGCGGGTTACCGGATTTCGTGTAGTAGTCCGTCAGATTCCTCACGGTCACATCACCATGGGCCGTGGTCTTCAGCAGGTACTTCACCCCGGCATCCGCAGACAGCCGGGCAATGGACATCGTCACCGCAATGCCCCGGGAACACTCGGGGAATGCGGGCATACACGGCACTCCGGGCATGGGGCGGTGATGGTGTTTCGCCGTTGCTTCACGCCCCTTCATCGTCTGCAACGGGCTCGGGGACATGACTGCCGGCAGCCTGTCACCTTGCCGTCGATAGGCGTGAGTCCCCGCTTGGATGCCAGACGTGTGCGGACGAATGAGAATTTGCGGAGGAATGAGAATTTGGTGCCGCTTGGCGAAGTCTCGTTACATTGCGGACGTTCCAGACGATGACGCGCTCGCTTGAGCTGATCAGGGACTGCGGGTTTGATCGACGGGGAGGCTGGCTGCAATGGTGTGGTCGCGTGTGGGCTGGTTTTGGGTGGGTTTGTTCTCGAGCGGTGCGCCAAAAGGGCGGGGCAGCGTTTTGAGAGGTTCAACTCGAGTCAAATCGCCCATGAACGCTCCAAAGCCGCCTTGTCGCCCGGCGGCGGGTTGATTGTGGGCAAGCTTTGGACAGAGACTGTCCGGAAGCCGCCCGAGAATGAGTTTCTTGCGCTCGGTGTGGCCACATAGCGATCAAAGCCGCCCAGTTTCGGCCCGAAGCTGGGCCATTCGTGGGCGGAGCTGGAAAATAGGCCTTGATTGTCAGAAAGCCAGAGAGAGGACGCAGTCAGCATGGGGGTCAGCAAGCGACACCACACGGTTCCAAAGTTCTACCTGAATGGCTTCGGATCAAAAGACGACACCGGCAGTACTCCGCAAGTCGGTGCAGCCAGTCGTGACGGGAAGCGGTTGGTCATACCGACAACCCACGCGACTGTCCGAACGAACTTCTATGCTTTGCCCGGCCATCCCGACGGAGCCGACGTCTTTGAGAAGGAGTTATCTGGCTTGGAGGGTGACGCGTCCGACGTCATCAGGAAGGCCGTGGAAGGTTCCTGGCCGCTGTCCCCCGAAGACCGGGAAATCCTGGGTACGTTTCTCACGTTCCAGTTCCTCCGGGGCCCGGATACCAGAACATGGATGGATCAGACGCACGGAACATTGCTGTCCGAGATGATCACCCAGATGGGTTCGGAGGGTGTTCGTGAGACTTTGCAAAAGACGGGCAAAGAGTTTGATGATGACGTGGCGGATCGGCTGGTCCAACAAGCATCCGGTTCCGATGGGATCACCGTGGAAACCACGTCGTCCGGCCATATCCAACACATTCTCGACCTGGTGCCGGAGTTGTTGATCTTTTTTTGGGGCGTCCTTGGGCGCTCATCAGGTTCAAGTCAAAGAAATTGTTGACCTGCGACACCCCGGTTACTCTCGTGCACAACCCGGAATTGGATGGTGTTTTCGCAGGCGTTGGGGTTGGGAACGCCTGGGGAATTTTGGTTCCACTTACCAGAGAAGTCGGGCTGCTCATGAACCACCCCGCTTCTGTGTTTGAAGAGAGAGTTGATCACCACCAGCAGAAGCCGGAGGACGTGGCAGAGGAAATCGTCGCGGGAAAGCACGACCATAAGCAGCCCGGTTCAACAATGTGGGCTCAGCTCTTCAACGACCATACGATTGCCAGTGCCCGTAACTGGATCTTCCACCATCCTGATGACGCATCTCTAGTACCAGATGATCTCCCCGGACCTCGCGACAAGGAAGTGGAGTCCAAGGTTGTGTCTGGTGAGTCGTCGACGGCCAGCTGAAAATGTCGATGCGTTCACCACTCGGGCATGTTTTCTCCCACGGGTTGCCCGGAGGCACGCCCGCGCCCATCCGGGCAAACGTTGACTTAGGCGTCAGGGACTACTGTCCGGGCTGATCGTCAAGGGGAAGAATGAAACCGGAAGCAGCCGTTCCTAAAGACGGTCCGGGCTACGCTCCGCGGGACCGAATGGGGCGCGGTCGCTTCTCAAAACAGGCGGTGGCACCTAACAAATGCAGGTGGAGGACGAGAGATGAGTGACTTGAGACATCTGCCGGTTGGCACCCGCGTTCGAGTGGGATTCGCACTGATCTACGAGCGGCATGTGGCGGAGCCGCAGGCGCAAGGCAACGCACAACTGGATCACTGACGAGCAGCTGATTGAGCTGCTCACCGAACGCAAGGGGCCCGGGGAGGTAGGCGCAGGAGCAGAGCCATCAGACAAGGGTGCTCCGTCTGCTCAGTGACGGCGCCCCCCGTGTCGGTCACACTCTGTACGATCGCCGACATGAGCAGAGACAACCGAGATCTGGACTTCATGAAGGCTCAAGAGACGATTCTTCAGAAGGAAGAGGACTTGAAGGCGTGGTGCCCGTCGAGCGGCGAGAACGTCGGGCGAATGATCGAGTTCCCGGGGACCGACGAGTGGTATATCGAATGCCCAACGTGCGGCGGGAAGTGGGCAGGCAGCAGTACCGTGCTGGACGATCATGACCGACCGTTGTAACCATCCAGTCGTCGTCGCCGCATCGAGATCGGACGAAGCAATTGACGCCGCAATGCCACAGCCGCCTCGCGCTTGGTGGATGTGTCTACCCGGCGATGAGATCGAACTCGATACCGAGGCTCGAAAGGTCGGCCCTCACGCGATCATAGACGCCGTACTCGTAGAACCCCTGGGCATCGCTGTTCCCTTGAGCCGGGTCGATCTTGTCCATATCAGGGACGCTGTACGAGATAACGTATCCCACCTGAAAATCACTCCACTCGACGCTGACCTCCATGGTCGCAATGCCGATGTCGTAGTTGTCATTTCCGTAATTCTTGGCGATGTACTCGAAGGGATACGAGAAACTGTAGCTGTCTTCCTTCTTCTGCGACTTCAGATAATCTTCCTCGTTCTCGAAGCCATGATTATCAAACTTACTCCACATTGTTAGTCCCTTCCTGGTTGCACGATCGGCGGAAAATTCCGAGCCTGAGGCAAGATCATACGTTCTCAAGCAGCGCAGAACCTGCTGCTTCCTTTGATCTATCCCATAAGAGCCAGCGCTATCCTTCACCGGGTGCCTTCCGAGAGTGCGTCGAAGGTTTCAGCGCCGAAACCATGGGCATTGGAGATTGAATCGGGCGCGGCCCATAGCATCCCACATTTTGGGCTCATCATGGCTTGTTCGTCTTGTCGCGCTTTCGGTCAGCCATACTCGATCCATGGTCATCAATATTCGGCTCAGCGAACGGACGCCTTCGGACAGCAACGATCCTCTTCCCCGTAGTTGGTGGGGTTATGACCCCGCGGCAACGGCTGAAGAGCTGTGGCGGCACAACCGGGGAACCTGGTCATTGGATGAAAGCCGACTGGCCCAGGAGAAATGGGTAACTCTCAACCATCGGGGTCGGGTGATCCAAGTGATCGAGCTTGGAGATCCTCGCTTCGAGGAGGTGACCGAGCTGGAGACCGGACGGAAAAAGAAGGCCTTGCTCGGCACGGTTCTTTCTCCAGGGCACCCGACCTACGATGTGCTGATGGGCACTGAGGTTGCGAGACATCGGAACGCGATAGGTTACGCGGATGATCCTGAACTGCCGGAAACCTGGGTCGGAGACATTGCTGAGGATGCGCCGGCTTCCTCAGGTCAGGGCAGGCATGTAAGCGGCAACTTTAAACTGACCGGAGTCGGAAAATCTGACTGACCGTTCGCGGCAAGGTTTTGACCAGCAGCGGCAAGCATTTTTGAACAGGATTAGGCCACCGGTGTGTGGCTTGGCGTGCCGGGGATTCCCTTGTCCATCCCTCGTGTCGTTACGGGGAGAGCCCCTTCCTTCCGCGGTGAAATGGCGATGTCGATCGTCTGTATTTCACCCGTTACCGGAAGGAAGGGGCTCGTTGTGAAGTCTCCAGGAGAGTTCATGGAAATTTTAGCTGCTTATGATTTGACCCGGTCCTACCGGGATGCCGCGAAGATCTGCGGTGTTTCGCACAATACGGTGCGCTCTTATGTGAAAGCCCGTCAGGAAGGCGCGCAGGCGCCGATGGCCCGGCAACGCGGCCGGATGACCGACCCGTTCCTGCCGCAGATGATCTCCTGGGTCGAGCAGTCCCGCGGGAAGATCCGCGGCGACATCGTGCATGAGAAACTCCTCGCCCTGGGGTTCACCGGGTGTGAGCGGACAACCAGGACAACGCTGGCTGAACTGAAGGCCAAATACCGGGCCCGGAACGTGCGCGTGCACCGGCCCTGGACCCCGGAGCCAGGGCTCTGGCTACAGTTCGACTACGCGGATGGCCCCGTCGTTGACGGGATGAAGACCGTGCTGTTCGTGGCCTGGCTGGCTTTCTCGCGGTTCCGGATCGTGATCGCCTTGCGGGACAAGACGATGCCGAGCGTCTTC
>NZ_JBYSXB010000043.1:0-45256 GCF_058781765.1 Arthrobacter sp. FW306-1B-G06A
CACTTCATGAACGTCCGGATCGCCGTCGGGGCGGTGTACAGGATGGAGACCTTGTACTTCTCCACGATTTCCCACCAGCGGCCCTGGTGCGGGGAATCCGGGGTGCCCTCGTACATGACCTGGGTGGCGCCGTTGACCAGCGGGGCGTAGGCGACGTACGAGTGGCCGGTGACCCATCCGACGTCGGCGGTGCACCAGAACACATCCGTCTCGGGGTGCAGGTCGAAGACCGCCTTGTGCGTGTACGCGGTCTGGGTCAGGTACCCGCCGGTGGTGTGCAGGATGCCCTTGGGCTTGCCCGTGGTCCCGGAGGTGTACAGGATGAACAAAGGGTGTTCGGCGTCATGCCCGACGGCGGTGTGCTCGCCGGAGGCGGCGCCGACCGTGTCCTCCCACCACTGGTCCCGGCCCTCGTGCCAGTCCACCGGTTCGCCGTTGCGCTTGACCACCACGACGTTCCGGACCGAATGGCCTTCCTTGGACAGGGCCTGGTCCACGGCCGGCTTGAGCGGGCTGGGCTTGCCGCGCCGGTACGTGCCGTCGGCGGTGACCACGAGCTTGGCCTCGGCGTCATCGATCCTCGAGCGCAGGGCGTCGGCGGAGAAGCCGCCGAACACCACCGAATGCACGGCCCCGATCCGGGCACAGGCCAGCATCGTGATCACGGCCTCGGGAATCATAGGCAGGTACACGGCCACCCGGTCACCCTTCGCCACACCGAGCGACTCGAACGCGTTGGCGGCCTTCTTCACCTCGTCGGTCAGCTGCGCGTAGGTGTAGGAGCGGGTGTCGCCCGGTTCGCCCTCGAAATGGATGGCCACCCGGTCCCCGAGCCCGTTCTCCACGTGCCGGTCCAAGGCGTTGTACGCGGCATTGACTTGCCCGCCGACGAACCACTTCGCGAACGGCGGGTTGGACCAGTCCAGGGCCTCGGTGAAGTCCGTGTCCCAGTCCAGCAGTTCCCGGGCCTGCCTGGCCCAGAACGCGGGACGGTCCGCATTGGCTTCCGCATAGACTTCGGCGCCGACTACCGCGTTGGCCGCGAACTCAGGGGTGGGCGCGAACTTCCGGTTTTCGTGAAGAAGGTTTTCGAGGGCGTCGCCGTTGCCTGCCCCGTCGGATCCGGGTGCAGCGGTGGTCGTCGATCCATTGGCGTCCTGGGACATGTGAACCTCATCATTCATCGATCTAAAAAAACTGAATCCAAAAGCGTGAAGGTGGAGCAAGAGCCCAGCCTGGCGTCCGCCCCTCAGATACACGGGCGGCCTGCCCAGGTGCATTCTGCGCGGACGATGTGTCGACGTTGACGTGGAGCCTAGGGGCCTGCGACCTCCTTCGCGGCGGGATGAAGGACTGGCTGCAGACTCAGCAAGCTCGCCAAAAGTGCGACACGGTCGGCCGGTTGGCCTTTCATTGCTGCTAGTTGATCGGTGCGGGTGGTTGTTCGCCGCTGAGCACGGCGAGGGCGTTGTCGGCGGCGAGCATCGCCATTGCGGTACGCGTCTCCACTGTCGCGGAGCCCAGGTGCGGCACGAGCACCACGTTCTCCAGGTCAAGCAATGCGGGATGGACCTGGGGCTCACGCTCGAAGACGTCCAGCCCGGCACCGGCGATGACGCCCTCGCGGAGCGCGGACGCGAGGGCCGCTTCGTCGACGATCGGTCCGCGCGCGGTGTTGACGAGGAACGCCGAGCTCTTCATCGCCGCGAGTTGTTCGGCGCCGATCAGATGATGCGTGGCGGGCCCGTACGGGCAGTGCAGCGAGACGACGTCGGACACCGTCAGCAACTCCTCGAGGTCGACCCGCCGTGCGCCCAGCTCGGCGGCGATCACCGGATCGAGCTCACTGCGCGACTGGTAGACGATGTCCACGCCGAAGGCCTTGGCCCGGCGCGCGGTCGCCTGCCCGATGCCGCCCATGCCGACGACGCCGAGGGTCTTGCCCTGCAGGCTGGACCCGAGCAGGAAGAACATCCCCCACTTCCAGGCCTGGCCGGAGCGGATAAGCCTCTCCCCCTCACCCAGCCGGCGGGTCGCCATGAGGACGAGGCCCATGGCGATGTCGGCGGTTGCCTCCGTAAGCACCCCTGGCGTGTTGGTGGCCACGATGCCCCGTTCCGTACAGGCGGGGACGTCGATGTTGTCATACCCCACGGCCACGTTCGCGACGACCTTGAGCTGCGGGCCGGCGGCGTCGAGCAGCTCGGCGTCGATGCGTTCGGTGAGCAGGCTCACCACGGCGTCTGCCCCGGCCACCCGGTGCAGGAGCTCCTTACGGCCGATCGACTCCGAACCCGTCCATGCATCGACCTCGTGCTCGGCGCGAAGCTTCTCGATTGCGGTTTCGGGTATGCGTCCCGTGACGACTACCCGGTTCATGCCGTCTCGATCCACTCGCGCAGGAGGCCCAGGCCTTCGCTGATATCCGGCACCTCGATGCCCGAGTAGGCGAGTCGTATGTACTGCCGCTGCTCACCGGGCAGGCGGCGGCCGAAGTGCTCACGCGTGCAGAAGGAGACGCCGGTCTTGTACAGGGCATCGGTGGCAAAGTCTCCGACGGCCGTGTATCCCATGCGCTCCATCGCCTCGGTGACATCGGGGAACAGGTAGAACGTCGATTGCGGCACGGCGACGCGCACGCCCGGGATGGAGTTCACGAGCTCGCAGGCAGTGTCCCGACGCTTCTGCAGGACGTCAAGCATCTGCTGCACGGATTCCTGGGGGCCGCGGAGCGCTTCGACGCCGGCCCACTGCACGTAGTGCGTCGTGCACGACTCGTCGTTGGTGTTGAGCGTGCTGAGCACCCTGGCGATCTCGAGCGGTGCAACGGCGCAACCGAGACGCGAGCCGGTCATCGCGAACTTCTTGCTGAATGTGTACAGGATGACGGTGCGCTCGGCCATGCCCGGAAGAGATGCGATCGAGCTGGAAACGCCCTCGTAGCGGGTCTCGAAGTAGGCCTCGTCGGAGAGCACCCACAGGTCGTGCTCCTGGGCGAGCTGCGCGATGGCCTCCCGCTCGCCCGCCGTCGACTCCGCCGAGATGGGGTTCTGCAGGTCGTTGTAGATGATGGCGACCGTGTTCGGAGTGATTGACGCGCGGATCTGGTCGAGGTCGATCGCGAAGCCCGTGCTCGTGGGCACGTAACGGTACGGCACGGCCGTGCCGCCAAGGTACTCGATCTGCGATTCGTAGATCGGGAAGCCGGGGTTCGGGTACAGCACGTCCTGGCCGGGGTTCATGACCGCCTGCAGGAACTTCGTGATGACGGGCTTGCCGCCCGTCATCACAACGACGTTGTCCCGGGAAAAGTCGATGCCACGGCGCGAGCCAATGTCCCCGGCCAGCGCTTCGCGCAGCTGCGGGATGCCGGGGCCGGGGCAGTAGCCCGTGTAGCCGTCCACGATGGCCCGGTTCATTGCTTCCACGATGTTCCCGGCCGTGGGGATGTTGATGTCACCAAGATGGAAGGGGAACACACGGTTCCCCTTCGCCTTCCAGGCGGCCGCGGCCTGGGCGACGCTGAAGGCGGTTTCGGTGCCCAGGCGTTCGAGCCGGTGCGCGAGTTGCTGCATGCTGTTCACTCCTCGTTGAGTTGGAAAAAGATATAAGTAAGAATCAAGCCGGGAACTGGGTGCCGCGGATCCCCGGTCCCAGTGGGACCGGCAACATCGGCGTCCGTGGTCGTGTGGGCGAGAAATTGAACCTTCCATCACCCAAAGGACCTCGCACGGTCATTCCGGGTTGCGAAGGAGCCAGCGTTCTGCTTGGCCATCGCTTCCCGAATCAGAGAGGGCCTTGGCCGTCTTCAGTTGGCTTGAGTATGTCCGTCCCGATCCAGCGGGGATCAAAGAATCCGTTCCCGGGATCGGATAGTCCTCATGCAAGGCTCGGTGTTTCGGCCGCTGCCGCAGCCGCGATTGCCTCGTCGGAAACCTCGATCCGGAAGCCGCAGGTTGCGTCGCCGCGTGTCTTCAGCGTCTCCCAGCGCACCACCGTGCCGGGCAGGTACGTGTTATACAGCGTGGTGTGTAGCTCGACATCGTAGAGGTAGCCGAACTTCTGGCCCTCAGCTCCGAACTGGCTCCACGCTGCAGCGTACGGGCACCACGTGCACTCCTGCTTCCAGGTATTCGGCGTCAGCGTGCCCTCTTTCTTCCACTGCCATACGGACACAAGGGGTCCATCCCAGTTGTCCATCTCGGTCTTGATGTTCAGCGGAAGCCCCCGTCCCAGATGATCGGCTCGAAGAGCAGCACCGCGTTCCCGCCCAATGGCGCGTACCGCGCTGCGGACACTCATCTCTCCCGAGGCGTCGTAGGCGGCGAAGATGGAACGAGCCAGGAAGAAGTAGAGAGCACCGTTATGAATGGAGGACTGACGAATAAGCTCGATTGCGCGAGCCGGAGTCGCGAAGCCGGCTTCAGCGTCACTCAGCGAGGCTGCCGCGTCCTCGATCTCCTCACCCTCGAATGCGACCGTCCAGGTCCCGTCCCCCTCCCGGCCGGCGTGCGCCGTCAACCCGCCGAATTCCTCAGACACGCCCTGCAGGGTCCATTCCCAGAAGTCGGACAACCAATCGCCTTGTTCGTGCTGCTCGAAGTAGGACAGCTCCGGTGGCGCGGACATCGTCGCAGACACCCTGTTCGAACTGTGGTCGACGCAGAATCCGGCATCAACGCTGAACATGAGAAAGTCCGCACACTCCCAATTGGCGAGCCACGACGTCGGCGTATCGCCGGCGACGACAACGGCGGACTGAGTCCTGTTCGTCATGGCCCGCCAGCGGCCGTACTCGACCAGACCGGACTTGATCGCGGCGGTGGCCTCGGGGCCAAGCTCGCGCTCTGCAGTCTCACGCAGGTTGCGGTAGAAGACCGACTGCTTGTGATACACGTCCCTGAGCGTGTCCAGCAGCCCTGACTTACCGAAGTTTTCGTTGAATCCCATGTTCGTGTTTCGTCCATATCGGTTTTGAGGCGGTTGATTCGGTTGTCGCTGTGGCGATGAATTGCCCGGTCCACTGAATCCGTGGGGTTCCAAGCTTCCAACAGCCGACCACCGGCGAGGAAGGACACCTGGCTGGAACATTCACGGGCGAAGTCAAGTTCGTTTGAGGTGCGAGCCGGTCGGGCCTCGAAGTGCATGTGGTAGTTGACGGACCCTCATCAACTACTATGAAAGCTAGAATACTAGCTGGCATCTGTCAATGGCAGGTCTGTGCCAGCCCGAGAATACGCGTTTGCCCATGCCGCGTGCGACAGCACGCAGCGGATCCAAAACTGGCTGGCATTGCGCCATATGTTTACCGCTCTGCGGACAACATATCGGCCCTCACGGAAACGGAGTTGCTCCGCCCATGACCCCATCACACCGGATCAGGGACCAAGATGTTCAACGCCTTGAGGACCCCTACCAGCGTGTCCGGTCCGCCGACATTTCCGGGCACCACAACATAGAGAATCTCGCGACCTGCCCGGTCCGTCATTTGCCACACGGAGATGCCGGGGAGGACCTGGCCAAGGACGAGGGCTGATTTGGATCCGATGCCGGTGCGGGCGACTTCGGCGGAGGTGATGCCGCCTTTGGCGACGACAATATTGAAACCCGGCAACAGCGACCGAACCGCCGTCGTAAGGGCAGTCATAACGTTTTCGCCGTGAATGAGGGTGTTGTGCTCGGGGAAGCGTTGCCTTTCCGTGGTGAGGATTGCGACAGGCTTCCCATCGAAGGCAAGCCTCGTGGCCTCGGCGGATTCCAGGCCGGCGACAGAGGGAGCATCGAGGGCAGTCGCAGTGTGGATGACGGCAGGATTTCCCCACGAGGCTTCGATTGGCTTCAGCTGGGAGGTGGCACCTTGAGTGTGGGAACCGCAGACTATGAGAACGCGTTCGGCGAAGTCCACAATCGGGGTCGGGAGCAACCGTGTACTGGCAACGCCGGCCAGCTCTGCTGCAAGTGGGGCCGCGGATCGGACTACAACATGTCGACCCATCGCGGTCACGGCATCGACGGCTTTTGCGATGTCGGAAATATCCCCTGCGTTAGCAGCGTCCGGGACGATGACGGAACCCGCAGGAGCCTCAGCGATTATTTGCGTGAGTTCGCCGTTTCGAACCTGATCGGCAGTGACGAGGACCGGGGTGCGCGAGGATTTTTCTGCGACGTATTCGGCAAGGATTCCACTCGAGAACGCAAAGACCGGGTCTTGGGAGTATTCGGTCTCGTGGGCGGGAATGTCCTTGTCTTCGATACGGACGTAGTGGATGCCGTCACGCGTTGTACGGCCGCCTTCGGGAAAAGCGGGCACGAAAAGTATGACGGCATCGTCGCTGAGGAAGACCTCGGTCTCAGGAAAGACGTGGCCCCGAAGGGTCGAATCCCCTCGCAGGACAAACCGGACTTGCTCCCCGAGACGCTCGGCAGCGGATTCTCCGTCGTTTTTGATCTTGCGTGCGAGGGCAACGGCTTCTTTTTCGGAGAGTGCGCGGCTATTGGTTTGAACGTAGACGGACGGCGCCGCCTGAAGGGCCTTTGTGAGCAGGTCGGTTGTGCTGTCGAAAAGGACGGTGACCCCGGTTGCGGACTGGGTCCCTGTGGGGTCGTCGTCAAGAACGATGGTCTTCATGTTCTTCCTTGTCAGCCATTGCGGTGTTTCGGGGCACAAGAGCTCTTTTGCGGGGCTACGCATCGCGGACCTCCGTCAGCGGCTCTGAATCCGGTCCGCAGTGGCCGAAACTTATGATGAGTCTTGGCCTGCGTTGGCGGGAAAGGTTTCCCGGTGGATTCTTCTTTTTCTCGGGTGTTGACGCGGGAACCCGGCGGCCATCAGTGAGTCGTTGCACTGATGGCCGCCGGGTTGATCCGGGCCAGGTGGTACGTGACTGCCGTTAGTCCGTGCTGAGCCGAGGGGTGGTAAAGGAACCAGCTCCTCGTCTGCTCAGGCGTTGGCTTCCAGCACGTCGTCCCGTGTGTCGAGGACCGGGAGCAGGGTCTTGTCTTCCTTTGCAAGGAAGTCGAACGACTTACTGCCGATTCCGAAGGCGGCTGCGATTCCGCCGACGCAGATGACGGCGAAGTAGATGCCGGTGACCAGGAGGCTTCCTCCTGATGTCGAGCTGATCCAGGTCGCGATGAACGGTGCGGTGCCGCCGAAGATCCCGTAGGCGATGTTGTAGGACAGCGCCCCGGCCGTGCCGCGGACCTTCGCAGGGAACAACTGCACACACGCCAGGCCGGTCATGACGGCGTTGGCGCCCAGGCATACGGCGAAGACCGCAACGATGAAGCAGGCAGCCACGACGTCGACCTGCTGGAACAGCAGGAACGCGGGGATCGCCCAGATGCCCATGACGGCCATTGAGGTCACCGCCACCCGCTTCATGCCGATCTTGTCGATGATGGGTCCGGCGATCAGGTTCACGGTCAGGGCCACCACTGAGGTGACCACGCCGGTCAGCAGCGACTGGGTTGGAGTGAAATGCCGTGTGCTGGTGAGATAGGAGATCAGGAAGGTGACACTGAGGGAATAGCCGATCGAGCAGGCCGTGGCCCAGCCAATCATGATCAGCATGTTCTTCTTCGCGATCTTGAAGGTCTGCCTCAGCGGAGCGGGTTCGACTTCACCGGCTTGGAGCATCGCAGCGAAAACAGGTGAGTCTTCAACGCGAAGGCGCAGGTACAGGCCGAGGATGGCGAGCGGGGCGGCCGCGAGGAACGGTATGCGCCAGCCCCATTCAAGCAGCTGCCCGGATGTGGTGACCGAGGTCATCAGGATGCACACCAGGGACCCGAGGACAAACCCTCCGTAGGATCCGGCCACGGCAATGCCGGCGAATCGGGCTCGCTTTCCAGCAGGGGCGTGTTCGACAACGTACGTCAGTGCAGAGGTGTATTCACCGCCGGCAGCGATGCCCTGAACGAGCCGGCACACGAGAAGCAGCGCAGGCGCCAGAACACCGACAGCGCCGTACCCGGGCAGCACGCCCATGGCGATGGTCGCGGCGCTGATGAGGCCGACCGAGGCGATCAGTGACTTCCTCCGGCCGATCTTGTCAGTGAAACGGCCGAAGACAATGGCGCCCAGCGGCCGCGAGAGGAAGCCCACGGCGAAGACCGCGAACGTCGAAAGCAGGGCTGCGGCGGGGTCGGTCTTGGGGAAAAACAGTGCGGCGATCGTGGTGGCGAAATAGCCGTACAACACGAAGTCGTACCATTCCACAACATTGCCGATGGTACCGGCAAACAAAGCCTGCCGTCGGGTGCGGGCATCCATGGGTCCTCCTGAAGCGGATGTGACGATCCCACCTCCCCTTCGAGGGGAACCGGCAGTCACGGGTGATTGGTTACGAACGGGGTCCGGATCAATAACGAGTGGAAGAGATCAGGATTCTGATCAATCTGAACCAGAGCCACGCGCTGACACTTCTGCGGTCGGCGGTAGTGCGGGCACTGTCACTTCATTGCTGATTGGACCTGAATGTGGTCCTCGGAAGAGTCTTCAAATCGGTCTTCTCCCGATTGTGTGGTCTGCAACACAGCTTTGTTGCGTACAACACAAGCTAGAATACTAGGTGGAATGTGTCAAGGTTTTTGTTCAAACTCCTGGTACCCGCACTATTTGGGCGGGCACCAGGAGATCAACGCTCGGATCCTATTCATCTAGGCAGAACCGTGAAGATCGTGCGGATTGGGCTCAATTTCATCCTCGACGTGCAGGCCTGCCCAGGGTGCGGAAACGAGCCTTCCCGGGCCTCCCCATGGATCCCCTGGCAATCCCGGACTCGCCGGGCACTGCTGAGGGGCCGGATCCCGCCATCGATGGATTGAGCGCCGTACCGTGCGCAGGCGAAAGGCCAGCCAGGTTGCGACCAGCAAGGTGGCACTTCCCGGAAGGAGGCCGGCCAGCAGCATCCCCGATTGAGGACCGAAATGTTGATCGATCGTTCCCAGCACCGGTCCACCGATAGCAATACCCAGGAACCAGACCGTCATGTAGATGCTCATGACCCGCCCCCGAATGCTGCCATGGGCGGCCATCAGCACGGTGGAGTTGCATGAGGCTTGCAGCAGCAAAGTGAACGCCCCGACGCCCAGCAGGAGTATGCAAAAGAGGGGCAGATCCGGTACGACGGCCGAGACGATGTAAAGCACCGACAGCAGTCCCCCGAACAAGGCGAGCCTTCGCAACCGCGTGTGG
Organism: Arthrobacter sp. FW306-1B-G06A; assembly: GCF_058781765.1. Taxonomy (NCBI): domain Bacteria; kingdom Bacillati; phylum Actinomycetota; class Actinomycetes; order Micrococcales; family Micrococcaceae; genus Arthrobacter; species Arthrobacter sp. FW306-1B-G06A. The sequence continues at coordinate 9,200 of NZ_JBYSXB010000043.1, forward strand.
GATTGCTTGGCCGAAATAAGCGTTCCTCCCAGCGCGCCGACGGCCACGATGGTAGTAAGAAGGCCGTAGCCGCCTGGGCCCGATTCGAAAACAGATCTGGCATAGACGGCCAGGGTTACCGGCAGATTGGTGGTAAACATGCCGAACAGGCCAATGAGGATTGTCGGCCAGAGGACATCCGGCCGCCTCATTGCGTACCGCAGACCTGCATTCAGCCGCCCGCGTTCGTGGCCGCTTGGCAGCGGGCTGCGTAGCTCGCCGGTGCGCAGGCGGACCAGGGTGACAAGCGGCACCGCATAGCAGGCCGTGGCAGCGAGAAGGGTGTCGCCGGGGCCAATCGAAGTGATCAGCAGCCCCGCCGTTGCCGGGCCGATCAGTGCCGCGAGCTGCGCGCACGAAAACGTCAGGCTAATGGCTCCGCGGACATGCGCAGGTTCGACAGTCTCGGCCACCAAGGGGTGGAACGCCGGGAACCCGAAGGCCATGACAATACCGATTCCTGCCATGATCAGCTGCACTTGCCACACCAGCACCGTGCCGGACAGTGCAAGACCTGCGAGGAGGGCGGTACTCAACACCCACCCAACAAAGTAGGAAAGCAAAATCCGGCGTTTTGGATAGCGGTCGGCCATCACTCCCCCGGCCACTCCGAAAAACACCGACGGCACATATACCAGCGCGCCGGTCAGCCCGACGCTCGCGGCACTGCCGGTCAGGTTGAGCACCAGCCAGCTCTGCGTGGTGAAGAGCATCCACCAGCCGGTATTGGCCAACAGAAAACCCAGCGCCAAAAGGCGGAAATTCCGCGAGCTCAATGCGATGAACATTCCGCTCCGCCCAGTGACGGAACCGGGCTGTTGCGGTTCGGTTGGCAAGGCCATGTAGTCCACATCATTTCGTTGACGGTCGCGACGCCCCGGGAACCACCTGCAAAGCACATGCCTCATCGTGGCGCCAGCAGCAAATCTTGTTGGATAAACCTTCCCTCATCTTAGCCCTTGACATGTGATCTCACAGGTTTATAGTTAATTTCATCCAATCGGAACCGGGATCCAGCTACACGCAGGCTGCATCCCCGGCACGGATTGCGGCGCGGGGGCCTACCAGCCTTGTTGGACCGCACCCCCAACTCAGAAACCAACCGAAGGCCAAGACCATGAAATTCTCGAAACACTGCACAGCTAAGGCGGTCGTCAAATGGCGGCAGTAGCGGCTATCGAAAAGAAGACCGGCCGCCGGACGCTCCTCGTCGAGAAGACGGCCCAGGAAGCCAGCGCAGTCCTGAGCCTGACCCTGGTGGACCCGGACGGTTCCGAACTCCCTGCATGGGCCCCTGGAGATCACATCGATCTGATCCTGCCCAGCGGCCAGGTCCGCCAATACTCCCTGTGTGGCTCCCTTGAAGATCCACACAGCTACCGTGTGGCGGTACTCCGCGTGGACACCGGCCGGGGCGGATCAGTCGAGGTTCACGACTCAGCCCTTGAGGGCAAGACCATTGACATCCTCGGGCCCCGCAACAACTTCGCTCTTCACCCTGCGCCGGCCTACGTGTTCCTCGCGGGCGGAATCGGTATCACGCCGATCCTGCCGATGATCCACGCGGCCATCGCCAGCGGCACACCGTGGACGCTGTATTACGGTGCACGGACCCTCGAGCACATGGCCTTCCTGGACGAACTGGCCCAGCTCGACCCGAAGAATGTACACGTTGTGCCACAGGACGTCCACGGCATCATCGATCTTGCCGCGATTACTGCGGCCGGCCCGGACGGCGCCCAATACTACTGCTGTGGCCCTGAACCGATGATCGCAGCAGCCGAAGCCGCTTGCGCCGCCTCGAACCCGCCCCGTGACTTGCATGTGGAACGGTTCGGAGCGCAGCCGACGACGGCCCTTCCTGAGGATCCGGCGAACAACGGTCAGTTCGAAGTCGAACTCGCCAGGTCCGGAAAGACCCTTACCGTTCCTCCCGAACGCACCATCCTGGAAGTCGTCCGCGAAGTACTTCCCGGGGTGCTGTCGTCCTGCGGGGAAGGCTATTGCGGCACCTGCGAAACAAAGGTGCTCCGCGGTGAACCCGATCACCGCGATGACTACCTCGAAGAGGACGAGCGTGCGGCCGGCACCTCGATGATGATCTGCGTCAGCCGATCGCGGTCCTCCTGCCTTGTCCTGGATCTCTAGGACACCGGGTGTACGAAAAGAAGCAAGTCAACGGAGAGGGCACCATGCCGGAAACAGCGCCATCCCGCCCCGGAGTAAGCGGAGAAACAGAGTTCGCGTGGTTACCCCCGGAAACCGAAGAATGGAAGCCTCAAGGCAAACTCGGTCTGCAGGTCACGAACGTCCACGGCGATCCCACCCGACCGGGCATCTATGTAATCCGTATCAAATGGCCACCACACGTGATGAGCCTGCCGCACAGCCACCCCGATGACCGGCACGTCACCGTTCTTTCCGGAACCTGGTTTGTCGGTGCCGATGACGATTTCGATCCGGCCAAAAGCCGCGCGCTGGGACCTGGCAGCTACATGATTCAGCCCGCAGGAGCCGTGCATTGGGACGGATCCAAAAACGCAGAGGCCGTCATCCAGATTGCCGGCTACGGACCGACCGATGATTTCCCGTAGTAATTCCCGGCGTCCAGACCCCGGAATCCCTTCGGCGCGAGACCCGCATCGTCCCGTCTGCGCCCTCAGCCTTCACCAACCGATTTCATGTCTTCCGCTGCGGAGACTCATTAGGAGGAATGTCAGATGACTTGCACACCCACAGCAGCCGGCTTCCAGCCCCGGACCAATCAAATCGACGAATCACGACGCGCAGCCGTGACAGAAGCTCTCGGGCGCACGCTGGAGAGCCGCACGCCTCTGACCCCCGAGTTCTACACTGACCCGTCGATCTTTGACCTCGAGATGGAACTCATCTTCCACCGGGAATGGCACTACGTTGGACACACCGACCGGATCCCGAACCCCGGGGACTACTTCACAACACGGGTCGGTCGCATCCCGGTGCTGATCGTCCGAGGCAAGGATGGACGACTAAACGCCTACGTCAACGTCTGCCGGCACCGCGGCCACGAAGTAGCCCAAGGGGAGGGCAACGAACGCACGCTGCAATGCCACTTCCACGCCTGGACCTGGACCCTCGACGGGGAACTACGCGGCGCGCCCAAGTACGACCCGGAAGCCGGCTTTGACAAGGCGAACTTCCCGTTATTCCGAGGCGCCATCGAGACCTTCGGTCCGTTCATCTTCGTGAACTTTGGTGAGAACCCTGAGCCCTTCAGCGCTTCGCCGACCTTCGGTCAAATTACCGAAAATTCGGAGTGGTTGAACCATGACTTCAGCGCTTTCCAGCTGACGGACCGCTGGGACCACACGGTCCAGGCCAACTGGAAACTGATCCTGGACATCAGCGTCGAGTGCTACCACTGTGCGTCAGTACACCCGGAGTATGCCAGCAACTACGAGACCGGCGAAAATTACCGGATCGATCTGTTCAAGGACTGGCAGCTCCACATCAGCCCGCCCAAGGGGCAACTCGACAACCTCAAAGACGCGAACTTCATCTACCACCTGTGGCCGCACACGCAGTTCTTCATCCAGGGCCCCATCATGAACATCGTGAGGAACATCCCTCTGAGCACCACGACCACGCTGAAGGAAATCCAGGCACTGGCCCTTCCTGGCACGAGCGAGGAGACCATTGCGGCCCGTAAGGCAAGCATCAACCTCGCTCTGGAGCAAGACTACGAGGGCGGAGAGTCCGTGCAGAGCACCATGCCTGCCGGCTTCTTCGGCGGGGCTCCCCTGTTGAAGGACAAGGAGCGCGGTCTGATCTGGGCCCAGCAATCCATGTACCGGGCCTTCGCCGGCCATGAATGGGACGGAACCGACAACACCCACTGATGCAAACCCTGCAGAACAGTGCCATGAAGCAATCGATCGCTCGATCATCAACCACACTGACAACATTTCTCTCCCTCAGCCACCCCCGCTGAGCAACCAAGACAGGAAACAACGGATGCGTCGCATAAAAATTCATATGGAGAACGTCGGCTCTTTGCGGGAGGTCTACGACATCACGCCGGAACGCGTCAAGACCGCGCTGGAGCCATACGGTGATCTCGCCGACCACCTGGACATCAGGATCGGCACTGATTCGGACTTCGAGGAAGTCCTGCAAGACACCGAGGTACTTTACGGCTCCCTGATGGGCCGGGAACTGCCCCGTGATCTGCTGGCCAAAGCACCCAACCTGAAATGGGTCAACTACATCGGCGCTGGAATCGATCACCTCCTCCCTCTTGACTGGCTACCTGAGGGTGCCGTTCTCACCAAGAGCTCCGGTGCGCACATGCCCATCGCCGCCGAGTACGGACTCATGGGCCTTCTCATGCTCAACACGTTTGTGCCCGCCTACACAAGCAACCAGCGTGAGCACAAGTGGGAGCGGTATTTCGCCACACCACTTCAGGGCAAGACCCTCGGTGTTATCGGAGTCGGCCACATCGGTGCTGCCATCGCCGGGCTGGCACAACAGCACGGCATGACGACCCTCGGTGTCCGCCGCACCGGAGAAAGCCACCCGAACATTAACGAAATGTTCGGCCCGGACGGAATCGACACGGTACTGCAGCGTTCGGACTACATCGTCCTGGGAGTGGCCTCCACCGACCAGACCCGTGGCCTGCTCGGCCAGCGCGAACTGCAACTGATGAAGCCCGGCGCCGGCCTGGTCTCCTACGCCCGCGGAGACGTTATCGACTGGGATGCGCTCCGCGAGCAACTGACGAACGGGCACCTCAGCGGCGCAGTAGTCAACGGCTTGCCTCAGGAACCGCTCCCGGAATCATCTCCACTGTGGGACACGCCAAATCTCGTCATAACGCAGCACACCGGGACCCAGGACGATGACCAGTACATGATCCAGTGCCTGGACATCCTCTTCCGGAACATGCGCCGCTACATCGACGGCGAACCACTTCTGTTCCAGTCCGATCCGACCATTGGCTACTAATGTGCCCCGCAGCACCCATTCAACCCTACGAAGGACCAGGAGATACCATGTGCGGTGAAACCAACCACGCCGTCAGCGGCAAATGCGAGTTCGTCACCCTTCAACCCGGAACGGAGGAGTGGACACCTGCCTACGAATACGGCATCAACGTCATGAACGTCCACGGCGACCCCCACGAACCCGGTCTCTACGTGATCCGGATCAAGTGGCCCCCGAACGTGATGAGCCTGCCACACCACCACCCTGAAGACCGGCACATCACCGTACTCTCCGGGACCTGGTACGCAGGAACCAGCGAAACCTTCGACCCCGACACCGCCGTCGCCATGGCCCCCGGAAGCTACATGTTCCACCCGGCAGGTGCAGTGCACTGGGACGGATCGAAGGACGAAGAAACAGTAATTGAGATCGTCGGATACGGCCCAAGCCAGCTGATCCCCCTGGTGAAGGGTCCCCGCGAGTTCTCCCGGGTATAAGCGCCACAGCTGGGTTACTGGAAACCGATCACTCCGGAATATCCGGTCCCGCACAAGATGGCCCGCGTCATCCCCCAAACGGATGCACGAAGTGTCTTGTCAGATTCGAGTGATCCGAGCAAGCTTGCCCCTGTCAGCGATTGCTGCCAGGGGCAAGCATCGTTGAGGTCCGGATCCAATCGGACAGACGCATTGCATCACGCTTCACCGGTTTACATAACAACCGACGGCGGGTGCCGCCCTGAAATGTGTGTGGGATCCGGGGTCAATGCACCCAGGAAATCAACGAATTGCCGGGCCCCTGCATTGGCCTTCCGGGAAGCTATGGTTCGGGCAGGAACTCTTGAACCTAAGGAACTATTGATGACGACGTTGACCGAGTTCGCCGCTATGTACCGGGAGCGCGACACACTGTCCTTCCGAACCCGGCTGCTCATCACGTTAGGTGCCGTGGTCGCTTTGCATGCCGCCGCCGTCGTGCTTTTGCTGCTGGGTGCGGCGGGAAGCGCGCCATTGGCTCTTGGCCTGGTGGTCACGGCGTACGTTGCGGGTATCAAGCACAGCTACGACTGGGACCATCTTGCCGCGATCGACAATTCCACCCGGAAGTTCGTTGCGCAGCGCAAGGATCCGGTGAGCGTGGGGTTTGCCTTCAGCCTGGGACACAGTTCCGTGGTGGTGCTGGCCGGTTTGCTCGTGGTGGCTGGTACGACGATGATCGGGCAGTTCATGGAGGACGGCAGCACCGGCAACAAGATCCTGGGCTTGATCGGCAGCGGCGTATCGGGCTTGTTCCTGCTCGCGATGGGGTTGTTCAACGGATCGGCGTTCGTACGTGCGGCGCAGGTTTACCGCACGGTCCAGGCAGGCGGAAGCCTGCGCGACGAAGACCTCGAGGTAAAGGGATTCGTGGCAAGGCTCCTTTCCAAGGCGCTGTCCAAGGTGGAGCGGCCACGGACGATCTACGTGATCGGCTTCCTGTTCGGCCTGGGGTTCGACACCGCCACAACCATCGGGCTGCTGGTCATCACCGCGACGGCGTCCTTCGCCGGAGTCTCGCCCCTGGCCTTGATGGCGCTGCCCCTTGCGTTCACCGCCGCGATGACCCTGTGCGACTCGGCCAACGGCGTAGCCATGATGAAGATGTACAAATCGGCCATCCACAACCCGCAGCGCAAGCTTGGGTTCAACGTCGTGATCACGGGCATCTCCGCGATCTCGGCACTGTTCATTTCCGTGATCACGCTCGGCGGATTCATGAACGCAGCCTTCGACCTGGAAGACCCCGTCACGACCTGGCTCGGCGAAATCGAACTCGGCGACGCCGGCCTGATTCTTGTCGCCCTGCTGCTGCTGGTCTGGGCAGTCTCAGCATCGCGGAGCCGGAGGGGGCGCAAGGGAACAGCCTGAGGAGGCGATGTCGCCCAACGCCCTTGAATATGCGCTGTCCAGGAAGTCTGCCCTTCGGACCGGAATGACGACGAGGCGCCCAACAACGAAAGGACTGTCATGCCACAGGAAAACTACCGGGCATTCGACCTGACAAAGTACGTCAACGTCGATGATGACGTCGATGCCCCAGGAGTTGCGATCCGACGCGGGCCATCATTGCTCCACGGACTACCGTTCCTCTTCGCTGAAGCAAATGACAGCGGACGCGCCCTCAGGGTAGATGCCGGTGGTTCCGTGGTACTGTCCTTGACGTCGGCTGACCGGGAACCGAAGACGCTCACTTTCGCCCACAGGGTCCGGGACGACCTTACCTGGGTAGATCGCCCCGTCGGGCGTGAGAATGGCATGTACACGTTCACGTTCACGGACGGACAAGTGGTTCGTGTCCCGATCCGCGAAGGTTTTGAAATTGGCATGCCCTGGTTGGGTGAGGTCTACCACAGCCGTGCAGTTCTCCCAAGCCTCGCAGTACCCGACCAGGACGATACCCTGCCCGACCGGGACAACGGCCCTTTTCGACTGGCCGGCTTGCGGCAGACCGAAGTAGTAGGCGCAGGTCGTTGGGCCGACCACTGCGCAAATGTAGGAGGAGGGTGGCGCTACTGGCTATGGACGTGGGAGAACCCCCACCACGACAGCCACCTGGCCGAAATCCGGATCGAAGCCGTCCACGGGGCACTTGAGCTCGGCGCCCTGTGCATCGGGTTCGTGGACGAGCATCCCTTGCGCCCCGATCGTGAGCGCGCCGTCGTGGCGGACGTGCCTGGCGGCTACCTTGGCGACGGTTCCGATCTCGCCATCAGCGTTGACCGCGGAACCAGCAGCTACACCACACCTCTCCTGGCCCAGCCGGAGCCTGATGATCCATTCTCGGCATGGGGAGACAGGGCAGGTTCGGCGGTGGTAGGCGCATATGCGAGGGTCTCCTCGGTTGGGTCCGGGACGGTACGGCTGGGCGCGGGCACAGAAACCGTGTCACAGGCAAGCTGGGGACAGCTCCGACGCAACGTCGAAGCCGATTCACCCCTGCGGATCACTGAGCTGGGCCGTAACTGGGTGCGGACACAAATTGTTGACGACGCAAGCGGCACCCCGATCCCCTGTCGCGTCAACTTCAGTACGCCCGATGGTGTTCCGTATCAGCCGCATGGACACCATCAGCACGTTAACAGCGACCTCTCCAGCTGGAACATCGACGTGGGGGCTGACGTCCGTCTTGGACGCACTACCTACGCCTACGTCGAGGGCCGTTGTGAAGGTTGGTTGCCCAGAGGAAAGGTCCGGGTCCGGGCAGCTCGCGGTTTCGAATACGCGGCGCTTGACGAGACAATCACCGTCGACCACGATACGCGTGAACTAACTTTCCGGTTGAAACGTCGGTTTGATCCGAACAAGGACCGCTGGTACAGCGGAGACACCCATGTTCACTTCGCGTCCAGCTTCGGAGCCCTTAAGGAAGCGTCCGCCGAAGGAGTCTCGGTCGTGCACCTGCTGCAGACGCAGTGGGGCAGCCATTTCAGCAACATAGAAGACTTCCTCGGCCGTCCCGTGTGCAGCGACGACGGCTCGACGATACTATTCACCTCTCAAGAGAACCGCCAACACTTCCTGGGGCATCTGAGCCTGCTGGGACTCACTGACCCTGTGATGCCATGGTCCACCGACGGACCCAACGAAGCGGTCATGGGCGGCAGCCTGGAAGCCACGCTCTCTGATTGGGCCGACCGCTGCCACGCACAGGGCGGCACGGTCGTGCTGCCGCATTTCTCGGTGCCACTAGGGGAACAGGCAGCGCTGATCGCCACGAACCGCATCGACGCGATCGAATCCGTGGCTACCGATTCCGATCCCGGTTTCGCCCACTACTACCGCTACCTGAATGCCGGCTACCGTGTGCCGATCGTGGGCGGAACCGACAAGATGTCCAATGATGTGCCGATTGGACTTTCCCGGACCTACGTGCGCCTGAAGGCCAACGATGACTTCGGATACGAGTCATGGTGCAACGCACTCAAGGCTGGTCGCAGTTACATGACCAGCGGACCGATCTTGGACTTTTACGTCGACGGCGCTGCGATAGGCGATACGCTCCGCTTGCCCGAGCGTGGCGATCGAGTCACAGTGCGGGCCAGAGCCCGCAGTATCTTGCCCATGTATCGGCTTGAGATTGTGCATTCCGGACAAGTAGTGGCAAGCACCGAGAACGAATCCGGAGCCTTCCAACTGGAGCTCGAAGAGGATATCGACGTTAATGCCCCTGGCTGGATGTCCGCGCGCGTAGGTGGTGGTGGCCCCGAGCATCTGACGCGGCATCGCGACGAATGGAAACGATCAATAATGGCGCACACGTCTCCTGTGTACCTAGCCTGTGGCGATCGCGAATCAGCCGCGGATAGCCAGGCGCTGGAACACATTGGTGCGCTGGTCGAACGCGCGCGGTCCTACGTGCTTCATCGTCACGGGTCATCGTCCGAACCAGACGTCCTTCACCATCACGGCGGCGACCACAGGGAGTTCCTCGTCCGTCCCTTCGATCAGGCCAGACAAGATGTTGAGAGGCGTCTCGGAATACACGCCGGTTGACACTGATTGGGGCACCGTTATCAGTCCACCGTCCATGCGGTAGCTTATTTCCTTTATCGCGTCCGGGTTTCCCGGTAGCGTTCCGGCGTCATGCCCTTCAGGGATCCGTGGGGCCGTTCACGAGGGTGGACAGCTTCCATTCCTCTGCCAGATACCGTATCTTCCACTGACGAAGGGCACACGCCATCTGCTTGATGACACTTCCTAGCCAAGATGAAGACCGGCGCGATCCGCATCAACCCCGCCCGGGGACCAATAGTTCAGGAAGAAGCTCTCGGCGATGCTCGGCCAAGCGGGAACCGTGCCGCGAGAGTCAGGGCCTTGACTCCCACTTGCTCGGAAACATAATCCACAACGGCGTGGTCAAACTCATCAGCCCAGTTCGGAAATCTGGCCTCATTCTCGAAAAACGTCAGCAACAACGCGAAACCCTAGCGCGGAGCCAGACTTCTGACCCAGAAGGTCAAAATTGCGCCCAACCAGAGTCCACATAGGCCCTGTCACTTGTGGGTTCTCCCGCAGCTTGTCCTCGGGGCCCGACTCCAACCCGCGGCTTTGGTCGCGGTTAAATCCTTCGGTTTCCATCATTCGTGTCACTTCCCTACGGACCGGCAAAGCCGGTCGAATGCCCAGGCAGCGCCCCAGCACCTAGCGAAGGCATTCAGCCCCCTGGCTTTATCCGATTTTCGAGATAACCGCGGAAATATTCAGATAACCGCTGTAGAACCGGTCTACACCGTGATTATGTGGCTCGCTGGGTCTGGTCGTCTGTCAACCTGACCGCCGCGGCCCAATCTTTCATCTGTCCGAAGTTGTAGGGCCGTTTCTCAGTAGCTCCTCTACGAAAGCGATGAAGGTATCGCCGGTCGCTTTGAGGCTACCGTCGTTGACGATTTCGAGGTCGACGGGGTGGTCGGGGGCCGGGTCGGGGCGCAGGATACGGGCGGCTGCATCTGCGGGGTGTTCACGGCCGCGGGCCGCCAGGCGCGCCCGGCGCACGTCATCTGAAACGGTGATGCGGATGACCCGGACCGGTGCGAAGCGTTGCGGTAATTCGTTAAGGACGGTCCGGGAGACGTTTCCGATCACCACGGCACCGGCCAGCACTGCCTGGGCGTACCGGGTCGGGATGCCGTACCGCAGACCGTGGGCGTGCCAGCTGGCCGCGAATTCCCCGCGGGCGTGCGCGAGGGCGAACTCTTCTTCGCTGACCGGGGTGTGTTCCTCGCCCGCACCCGCGGGGCGGGTTATCGTCCGGGTGACGAACAGGGGCTTTCGGGTGGAGCCGGCAAAGTGGTTGCGTGCGTAGTCGAGCACGGCGTCTTTGCCGGCTCCGCTGGGGCCGATCACACTGACAAAAGCACCGGCCATCCGAGACGATCCCTCGCTCGCCATGAAATTGCGCGCGACGTCTTCTTCGAGAACGATGCCGGCGTTGCAGAGAACGGCCTCGTGGGGCATCAGAGGGTCTCCTTACAGTTGCTGAACGGGTGAAATGAGAGAAGCTCGAAGGGCTTGTCCGGGGCGGGTTGGACGCAGATCGCCAGCGAGGTGAGCGGCACATCGACGCCGGCCACGTCGGCGAAGTGGGTGGCGATCTCCCGGTCGACCTCCTCGGTGCGCTCCAAGTGGAGAGGATCGGTGAGCGTCATGTGAAACACGAACTCCTCGAGCACGAAGGGGTAGCCCCACTGGTCCAGCAGGGCGCGCTGACGGGAAGTGAGTTCCCCGGGTCTGCGGCGCTGGTATTCCTGCTCGGTCAGGGGAGCGCGGATCTCGTCGAACCTTTGAACAACGTCCGCGGCGAGTTCGTTGATCCCGGTCTGGTCTCCCGTTGGGATCAGGGCGCGGAACTTTCCCAGGGCGGCCGGTTTCGGTGACGGAATCACCACCGGGGCACGCTCTGCAGCGAACTTGGTGGTGAATGCCTGCAGCTCAGTTTCGGTCACGCCCGTGGCGAGCAGGAACGGTGCCTTCAGGGTCGCGTGGAAGCCATAGCTTCGCGGGTTCACCGTGATGTCCTGCATGTCCTCCCGGGCGTACCAGCGCGCCGCGGTGTCATACAGGCGCCTGGCAGGACCCGGCGCGTTCCGGCCCTCCCCGCCCGGTATGGCGTACACCGCGTAGCGCGTCATGCGACGCCAACCGGATGCGCAGGCGAGAAGGACTCCACGTCAACGGTGGCGTCCACGACGGCCTCCCGCACGTCAAAGTCGTTGCCTCCCACGGTGTTCACGCGGTGACGCTCACCGCCCGAGAATGCCCGAGGGAGCGCCCACAATCGCCCGGGAACACCCAGACGTGAGAGCGGCTCGCCGGGGCGCCGGGGGCGATGATCTCGGCGGTCCGGCCATAACCGCTCGGTTCGGTCAGGCCACGCCGCTCGCACCTTTCCCATATCCTTCTGTCACCCTTCGACGGGAAGAAGGTCAGACTCGTTGTTTCGTCGCTCGGGTTCGGTTGTTTGGTGGTCAGGCGCGGGGTCCGGGAGGGTGAGGTCGGCAACGACAGCGAAATGGTCCGATGGCCAGACGCCGTTTTGATCTGCATGGTTCCCGGCAACCTGGGCCGCGGTGACGTGCCCTTGGCCGGGGCCAGCTGGGCGGTGGATGTCGGTGGGGGTGGTGCCCACGAAGATGTAGTCGATGCGGGTGCTGGGTTGTCCTCGTTTTCCGACAAGTGGGTTCGTGTTGTCCCAGGTCCAAGGGCGTGAGGTGCCGTCGGCGAAGGACCATGCGTCGAAGAAAGAGCGTTCCGGCATGCCGGGAGCGCTGGTCTTGCCAAGAAGTAGTCGTATTTCGTCGGAGTCCGGCTCTGCGTTAAAGTCTCCGGTGATGACCGGCGGATAGTCGACGGTCGATTTGCGGTTGATGAATTCGGTCATCGCGACGATCTGCGAGACCCGGATCGCTGACTGAGCGAACGGGGCGTTGGTGTGGGTCGTGAAGAAAGGGATGCGACCGTTGGGGGTGTCTATGCCCGCGTAGAGGATGACGCGGCCCTCGGCGCGGTCGGCTGGGGCCGGTAGTGGGAGGGTTTCCGTTTCGCCAATGGGCCACCGGCTTAGCACGGCATTGCCGATGCGTATTTGCTGCCCGAGACCGTCGAGTGCCGGTACCCAGGTCCAGTGCATGCCCAGCAGCTCTGCTAGTTCCCCGGCCAGGTTTGAGTCGCCGTCCTGCCATACTTCCTGAAGGCCGCACACATCGACGTCGAGGTCTGCAATGGTCGTGGCGATGGCGTCGCGCCTGGCGGCCCAGTCGCCGTACTTGCTCCAAAGGTTCCAGCTCATGATCCGGAGCCGTTCGGTCTTTTCAGCGGGGGCTACGGTTGTGCCCATTGTGGGGTTCTCCTATTTCTGGTGTCGGTGTCGAAATGCTCGGGTGAAGAGGCGGTGGCCGGTCGTCGAGGCAGGTTCAGGCCCCGACACGGGCACCGTCAGCGTCGAAGTAATGTATGTCGGCCAGGCGGATATGGATCCTCATCCGATCGGTCAGGATGGTGCGGGCGGGGATCCGCATCTGTAACCGGTGTCCATCAACGTCCAGATGCACGAGCCGGTCGCGGCCGTGGAGCTCGCTCATGAGGAGAGTGGCAGTGAGTTGAAGGTCGTTGCCTGTTCCCTCGCCGGGCCGGACCTCCTCGGGTCTGACCCCGAAAGTCACGGCGTGCGGCTGGTTCACGCCGGTGAAGGGTGCGCTGATGGGCAGGATGGTCATGCCGCTGAGGAACGAGGCGACGAAACTGGTTCCGGGCCAGTCGAACACGTCCGCTGCGGCGCCGGCATGGTCTATGCGTCCGTGCCGCATGACGACAAGTTGGTCGGCGAGGGCGAGGGCTTCGGTCTGGTCGTGCGTGACGAACACTATGGTCATATGGAGTCGCCGTTGCAGGGCGAGCAGTTCGCTGCGCATGGTGGCGCGCAGCTCGGCGTCGAGGTTGGAGAAGGGTTCGTCCATGAGCAGGACGGCGGGATCGCGGATAAGAGCCCTGCCGATGCCGACCCGTTGACGCTGCCCGCCTGAGAGTTCGCCCGGCTTGCGGTGCAGGAGCCCGCCGAGCTGTAGCAGGTCCGCGATCTCCAATGCTTTGGCTCGTCGGATGGGGCGGGGAGTCCGGGTCATCCGCAGCGGGAATTCGAGGTTTCCAAGGACGGTTTTGTCGGGGTAGAGGGCATAGTTCTGGAAGACCATGGCGATGCCGCGATCTTCGGCCGGGGTGGTGGTGACGTCGTGGCCGCCGATCCTGATGTGTCCTCCGCCCGGGGTTTCCAGGCCGCTGATGCAGCGCAGCAGAGTCGTTTTGCCGCAACCGCTGGGCCCGAGCAGCACGGTGATGGTGCCGGGTTTGACATCCAGGTCGATGCCGTTGAGGGCCGGGTGTGCCGTGCGGTCGAAGGTTTTTGTCAGGGAGAGGCATTCCACCCCGCGTGGCGTGATCGCGCTGGTGAGGGTCTTCGGTGTGGTCTGAAGGGTTTCGGTGGTCATGAAGACTCCAGCAAGGACTTGGCTCGTTGGGCGGCATCGTCCAGTGCCGTGCGCGCTGGTTTGCTCCCGCGCAGTGCGAGGACGATTTCCTGGTCGAGGTTGCTGGCGATTTCGGCCGAGTTCTTTCCGGGCCAGGCAAACCAGCCGACAAGGTTGTTCATCTGTTTCGTGGCGGGCGTGTACAGGGGGTTCTTGGCAAGGAAGTCACCAAGGTACTGGGCTCCCGTCGCGGCGGTCTTGTTGACCGGAGAGTAGCCGGTGGCCTTGACCAGTGTTGTGATGCCCTGGGGGTTGACCAGCTCGGCAATTGCATCCATTGCAGCCTTCTGGGCTTGTGGGTCCTTGGTCAGCACGACCAGGGCTGCGCCGCCTGCAGCGCACCGCAGGGTGCCGCCGTCGGGTATGGGCAGAGCCGCTGTACGGACTTCGAATTTGGCGCCTGCAGCCACAGTCTGGATGTTGGAGCTGCTGTTGAGCATGATGCCCAGGTCCCCCCGCCCGAACGCGGCTGCCTCCTCGGTGGTGGTCATGGTTTGCCCGAGTCCGTCGCCGAAGAATTTGGCCCAGAAATCGATGACCTCAACACCGGGCTGCTGGTTGAACTGCGGGGTCTTGCCGTCGGCGCTGAGCATGGAGCCGCCGTTGCTGAACAGGAAGTTCTGGAATCCCCAGTTGCCGCTGTGATCGTTGCCGTAGGTCGCGCCGTACTTCACGGCCTTGGAGGAGACGAGTTGTTGGGCGTAGCTGCGGAGTTCGGAGAAAGTTGTGGGTGGCTTGTCGGGGTCCAGGCCGGCCTTGCGGAAAGCGTCGGCGTTGTAGAAGGCAACCAGGGTGGAGGCCGAATACGGGATCGCGTAGGTGTGCCCGGCCGATTGGCCCACGCCCAACAGCGAAGGGTACAGCTGACCGGTGTCGAAATGGGCGTCATTGATGAGGCCTTCGAGCGGAACGGCCCGGTTGGCGTCGATGTAGTTGCTGATCGCGCTCATCCCGATCATGGCAATCGCAGCGGTGTGACCGGCGGCGGAGTCGGATTTCACGCGCGTGTCGACGGAGTCGTATCCCTTGCCACCGGTGTTGACGACCTTGACGGTGGTTCCGGTCCGGCTGGTGTAAGAGGGGCCCAGCTGGGCGGCGATGGAGTCCAGGTATGGAGGGAAGTTGATCGAGATCAGCTCGATGTTCTTGCCGCTGTCCCCGGTGGAAGTCCCGGTTGTGGTGGTGCTGCAAGCGGCGAGGAACACGGCGAGGCTGCCGGCTCCGATGCCGCCGAGGGCGGCGCGCCGCGTCATGGGCATAGTGAAGAGGTTCATGGCTAATCGCTTTCGATGTGGTGACGGGTGGTCAGTCAAGCCCACGGCTGAGGGCAAGACCGCGGACGAAGTGGCGTTGGCAGAACAGGAAACCCACAATCAGTGGCGCGGTCGCCAGGGTCGCGGCCGCCATCTGGGCGCCGAAGTCGGAGCCCGATTCCTGGGAAGCGAACTGGGAGACGCCGTAGGGGACGGTGGCGTATGTGGTGGTGCGCAGGATAACGCTGGGCCAGAACAGGTCGTTCCAGTGAGCGATGATGCTGAACACGCCGAGGGCGAGGATGGCTGGTTTGACGTTGGGCAAAACGACCCGCCAAACCATGGCGATCGGGCCGACACGGTCAAGGCGGGCGGCGTCGAACAGGCTCTGGGGTATGGAGAGGATGAATTGGCGCATCAGGTATATGCCGAAGGCGCTGACGGCGAACGGCACGACGAGACCGGCAAGGGTGTCGCCCAACCCGATGTGGGAGAGCACGACATAGTTGGGGATGGCGATGACCTGGCTTGGCACGATGAAGCACGCGAGCACGAGCCAGAATGCCGTGGTCCGGCCGGTGAACCGCAGTCTGGCCAAGGCATAGCCGGCGGGCACGCTGGTGAGGACCTGTAGTGCGAAAATGAGTCCGGTGCTGAGGATGCTGGAGAGGTAGTATCCTCCCCACGGCGCCGCGGCCCATGCGCGGTCGAAGTTATCGAAGGTCAGATGCGACAGGTCGAGGCTGCCGTCGAGGATGTAGGGTTCCGGAGTGAAGGCCGAGCGCAGCATGACGTAGTACGGGGCGAGCATGATGACCGCACCAAGTCCCAGAAAAGCGTGTCTGGCGATCTGTCGCGGCACATGGCCGCGGGCCGCCGGTGTGCCTGCTCCTGCTCGGGCGTGGAGGGTTGCCGGCCGGTGCGGGGTTGTGGTCGTGGCGCTCATCGGCTGCCTGCTGCTTCCCAGCGACGACCAAAGGTGCGCAGCTGTGCGAAGGTCGCGATCAGGACGATGACGAGCAACGCCAGGCTGATTGCGGAGCCCCCTCCGATGTCGCCAAAGGTAATTGCGCGCTCCCACATCAGATACGACAAGGTTGTGCTGGAGCGGACGGGTCCGCCTTGCGTCATGACCTGGATCTGGTCGAACACGCTGAGCGAATTACGGGTCGCGACGACGATCGCGAACACCAACGAGGGACCCAGCGCCGGCACTGTGACGTGCCAGAACTGCGACCAGGCTCCGGCACGGTCCAGGCGTGCTGCTTCGAGCAGATCGGGGTTCACGTTGTTCAGGCCGGCAAGAAACATGACCATCGAGGAGCCGATGCCCTGCCAGCTGCCGACCACGGCCACCGCCGGGAGCGAGAGGGTGGTGGAACCCAGCCAGTCGTTCCAACCGGTGAGACGTCCGATCGTGGCGTCGATGAGGCCGGTGCTTGGGTAGAACATCCAGCTCCAAACCACTGACATTGCGGCAAGGGTTGAGGCGGCGGGCATGAAATAGACCGTGCGCCAGAGGGAACCTCCGCGAGTGACCCCGTTGATCCCGATGGCAGCGGCCAGGCCGACGACGACGATGGTGGGAACAGTCATCAGCCAGTACAGCGCGGCGTGCGCGATTCCGGCCTGGAGTTGGCCATCTGCGAGCAACCGGATGTAGTTGCCGAGCCCGGCGAAGTTGTTGGTGCCCGAGAGCAGGTCATAGTTGAACAGCGACAGGACAACAACGATCAGGACAGGGGCTGCGACGAAGACGACCAGCAACAGCGCCGCCGGGCTGACGAGCAGCGCCGGGACGAACCGCGCCGGGGGGTGCAGCCTGCCCAACAGGCGCGCTGCCCGCGTTCCATCGGGTTGGCCGTCATTGGGACGGTGGTGGGCCAGGGTTGTCGTGCTGCCCGGTTTCATGATGCTGCCGCCGTGCCGGATTGGATGGGATCGGTATCGATCGCGATCGGATGGTCGGTGAAAGCACCTTGTTCAGACGACACGTTCACCTGATACCTTCCCGGGGCGCCGGGGATGCCGGCTGCCGCGGTTAAGGCCGGGCGGGGCTGCCCCTGCAGCTCAGCTGCTCGGGTACTTCTCATGAGGGGACCTCTTCTGCTGGCTTGGGTCGGTGGAGGGTGACGGTTCGGTCGGCGACCGCGGAGGCCAGTTCCGCGTCGTGCAGCACGGAGATGACGGTGCTGCCGGCCCGGCTCAGGCCCCGGATGTGGCTCATCACCCGGGCAGTGTTTTCCGGGTCGAGTGATGCTGTCGGTTCGTCCAGGAGAAGCAGCCTCGGGGGAACCACCAGGCAGCGGGCGATATTGACCCGTTGCTTTTCTCCGCCCGAGATGAGGCTGGCGGGCAGCTCCCACATCGTTGGGTCAAGTGCGAGCCGGGCCAGGATCTCCCGGGCGGCGTCCGCTGCCTCCGCGGCTGTCGCGCCCCGGGATTGCGCGGCGCGGATGACGATGCCCAAGGGAGTGCGGCGCGGCTCGGGGGCGAGGAACTGTGAGACGTAACCGAGCTCGGTGGTACGCAGATCGGCCAGCTGTGTTGGACTCAGTGCGCCGAGGTCTTTGGTGTGTCCGCGCGCATCGTCGAGCAGGATCGAGCCCCCACTCGGCCGGTAGGTCCCGTAGATGCAGCGCAGCAGGGTGGACTTGCCGCAGCCGCTGGGGCCAAGCAGCGTCACGTGCTCGCCCGGGCCCACGTCAAGGGACACGTCACGCAGCCCGGTGACGGTGCGTCCGGCCCGGTGCACGGTGAAGGACTTATCCAGATGCCTGATACGCAGGCCGAGCCCGGTCATGCGCGGGCCGCCGCAACGAGGTCTTGGCTGTACGGGTCCTGCGGGTCTTCCAGCAGCTGATCGGTCAATGCTTGTTCGATGATGCGACCTTCCTTGAGTACGAGCGTGCGCGTGCACAGCAGCTCGATCACGGCGAAGTCATGGGACACCACGACGCTGGACACCGCGAGCTCGTCGAGCAGATCCCGGATCAGATCCAGCACCGACGCGGCCGAGGCCGCATCGAGTCCGGTCGTCGGTTCGTCCAGCAGCAGGACCCGTGGGGCGCTGGCCAGCGCGGCCGCCAACTGGACGCGCTGGCGCATGCCCCCCGAGAACGAGCTGGTCGGATCGTCGGCACGGTCCGGTGCGATGTCGACGCGGGCCAGCAGGGAGCGGACCTGGCGGCGGAGACTGTCGAAGTTGCGTTCGCCTGCGGCCAGCAGTGGCCGGGCGATGTTCGCTCCAGCGGTGAGGGACATATTGAGCCCGTCGGCCGGGTTCTGGTAGACGACGGCGAGGTGCCCGCGGCGCAGACCGCGGCGTGCAGCCGGGTCCAGGCCGAGGATGTCCCTGCGGCCTTCGTCGAAGCTGCTGAGGTAGGCCGTCCCGCTGCTCGCGGGCTGGTCACCGGCCAGGCAGCGCATCACGCTGGATTTACCCGACCCGGAAGCACCGACGAGTCCGAGGGCCTCTCCTTCGCTGAGGTCGAAGCTGACGTCGCGGGCGGCGGCGAGTTCACGCGGTCCCCCGGGGTGTGCCGCATCAAGGGGCAGCGGATAGCTCTTGCCCAACTGTTCGACCCGCAGGCTCCACTGTTTCATCGGTGGCCTCCCGTCCGGCGGGTCGAGCACCAGTCGATATCGCTGCATTGCCAGGATTGCTCTCCGGCGATGACCGGACCGCCGACTTGCAGCGATTCGGTCGAGCCGCAACGTCTACAGACGCGTCCAGGAGGTTGGCTGGAGTCGAAGGATCGATCCTCGAAGGTCAGCGGCTCGACCGTGGTGTGGGGAGGGATGGCGTACACCCGCCCTTCCCGGCCGGCGCCGAACAGGGTGAGATGATCCGAGCGGTCCAGCTTGGGGATGTCCCAGCGCGGGATGGGCGAGGGGGCGATGACGTAGCGGCCGGCAACCACGCAGGGATGACCGACCGCCCGGCTGACCTGGCCGTCTCGAATCTGGTCCTCGTACAGGCTCACCCACGCGTCCGTGTAGTCAGACTCGGCGTGCATGCGCGTACGTTCCTCAGGATCGCCGGTAACTGCCCGTAGCGGTTCGGGCTCGGGAACCTGAAGGATGAGCAGCTGATCCGGGCGCAACCGGGTCTCCGGGATGCGATGGCGGGATTGGATGACGGTGGCCTGCCTGGTATCGGTGGTGGTCTTGATGTCGGTGACGTCGGCGATGAACCGGCGCAGGCTGGTCGCGTTCACCGACTCGTCGTCGCCCTGGTCGATGACTTTGATGATGTCGGTGGCGACCAGCGACGCCAGGCTGACCTGGAGGCCGCCGGTGCCCCACCCCCGGGGTACGGGCATTTCGGAGGATCCGAACGGCACCTGGTAGCCCGGAACGGCGACCGCGGTAAGCAGAGCGCACCGCAGCCGGCGCTTTGTCTCCTCGTCGAGGAACGCAAAGCCGGGCGAGGCGCTCCCGGGGCCGGGGAAGGCCTGGGTCAGCATGCGGCTGAGTTCAGGAATCGGACCGGTCATGATTCACTCTCCTGATCTTGGTGGGCGGCAGGGGGCCGTCTGAGGGAGGCGGCACGGGCCATCTTGGCCTCGAAGCTCACATGGCGCGGCAGCTTCAGGCTCGCCAGAAGGCCCACGGCCTCCAGTCCGTCAAGGCCGCCGGTCACGGCTCGCGCGACGGCGCTGGCCGGGCCTTCCCGCTCGACCGCCAGGTCGAGCAGGGCCATCGCAATGGCCTTTGGTTCGTTGTGCCCGAAGCAGGCCCCGTAGCCGGCGTCGAACGCCCCCCGCGCCCCGGGTCGCGTGGTCTCGCCGACGACCTCGGCTTCGGTCACCCGCACCGATCCGACGTTCACCGGTTGCCCGGTCAACGGGTGGGTGAGGGTCACAGGCAGGACACCGTGGCGTAGTTCGACCAGTGTTGGATAGTGTGCGGCGTGATCCTCCGAGTAGGTGCTCGTATAGGCAAGGCAGGCGGCCGCGGTCGTATCCGCACGTGCCAGGGCTGCGAGTCGTCCGGACCGGGGCAACGTCGCGGACCGGGGTTCGCGGTCGAGGTCATGTGGCCGTGGTCTGTCGGATCGGGTGGGCCCGTCGAGCAACTGCTCATGCCGCAACAGCGCGGTCAGCCGCGCCGGGGCATCACCGGCGCCGCCTGGACGGCCTGATTCGTCCGGCGCGTTCCTTGCCGTTGCTCTGCCGGAGTCGGCCGTCTCGTCGCGGTCTGCAAGCTCCAGCAGGTGCGCGGTGTAGTCCGTTGACGCGCCGAGCCGCTCGAAGCCGCCGACGGGGTACTGCTGCGCCGGTACGATCCGGCGCAGCAGCCGCATCCGGTCGGTGTCCGCGGGCAGGCTTTCGGCCAGGCGCGGCAGGCTTAGCCGGTGGGTTCGCAGCAACTGAGCGGCCTCCACGCTGTCGCCCTCAGTCTGCCGGATGGCCCGGGCCGCCAGTTCAGGTGCCCACAGGCTTCCCTCGCTGATCGCACGATCGACGGCCCGCCGCAAGCGGTCGGTGATCTGGTCCAGTCCGAGAGCCGGAGCCGGGGAGTCGGCGAGCGATCGCCGCTGTAGTTGCTCGGCTTCCGCGATCGCGCGCAGGCTCGGCTGCGCGGCGTCGCCATTTTCTCCGGGGAATCCGCCGGCGGTCATGGGGTCCTGCTTTCGTGTACTGTCACCTTGGTCGAGCGAGGGATGCCGCAGACCCGCCCGGCCGCATCGACCAGCCACAGATCGAAGCCCGTCGGCGGGTTCCCGCAGGCCACATTCCGGACTTCGAGGTTCTCCCGGGTCCAGCCGCCGACGACGAGCCGTCGCTCGCCCTGGATGCCAGGGCCGGTCAGAGTCAAGCAGAGACCATCCATCACGGCCGGCGGTTCAGCCGGGGCATCCAGCCGAGCGCACCCGGCGAAGACCTTGGCCGCCCCCTCAGGCGCGGTGGGCGTGCCGGTGCGCACGGTGGCCAGCACACCTGGCGGGGTGCCTGTGCCGCAGACCACGATGTCGGCACTGGAAGCATCGAGGACGCCCGAGGCTCCGAGGACTGCGACGGCCGTCTCGTGATGGGCCAGTGACAGGGCCGCGACGAAGGCCGGATCTTCCGGCGAGTTCGTCGTTGCCGGAGGAAGGGCGAGAAGCTCGCCCGGTTCAGCCAGCGCCGATAAAAGTACCCGGAAAATCTCGCCGGTCAGCGCATCGTCCTGAAGACATGGCGGCACGGCGGGGGGAGGGTAGATGGTCATGAGGATCGGATGTCCGTGAGCTGGAGCTGTGCTTCCAGGGCCGCGTCCTGTTTGACAAGGTCAGCTGCAGTGCCGGTGCACAGCCGGGCAACCTCTTCACCGAGCGGCCCAGAGGCTTCGGCTTCGGCGTCGCAGACCGCGGCGGCCAGCGCTGCGAGCCGGTCCGCGCCCAGCCGCATTGCCCAACCATCAACGCCGTCAAGGTTCGCCCATGCTTCCGAGGCCAGTACCTCGCCGAGGTAAAACGGCTCACCGGTGAGGGGGTCCCGAAGCTGAAGCTGCACCAGACCCGAACGGGTCGGGCGCGGTGTCGCGATCGTCTTGTGGGCGGCCAAACATCGCTCGGCCAGCGATACCAGCGCATCCCGGGGCGCAACAGACAACATCTCACAGCGGCGTTCTCGATTCATGACTCAAAGCCAACCAGCCGACGAGATGTCTTATCAAGTTCTCAGAACTTAATTCACCCGGGGTTCATCGGCGAGCGGACTGTTGAGAGCCAGAAAAGCCGATAAATAAGCCATTTCTCTTGCTATTTGAACGCATGAATGGGTTCCAGGGTTGTCTTAACAACTGAGGAAATCATTTCCCGATTGTCCACCTTCCGTTAACCGGGATTGGGCTAGTGTTGGAACTTGTGACCACATCCGACGCTCCGCATCACCAGGCCTACTCCGACCCGACCGAGACCGGAAAGGGCACGTTGGCGACGTACGTGGCCGTCGCCGACGAACTGCAGGAACTCATTGCCGGCGTCCCGCCCGGGGACCGGCTACCGTCCGAACACGAGCTCGCTGAACAGCACGGGATCAGCAGGGTCACCGCGCGGGCCGCCCTTCAGGAGCTTGAACGTCGCCACCTGGTGCGACGTGTACGCGGCGCCGGAACCTTCGTTTCCCGGCAAATCGACTTCATCCTCAACGGGGAAAGCCCGCCCAGTTGGAGCGCAACCATCCGCAGGGCCGGCGGCGTCCCGGAAACCAGGATCCTCAGCCTGGAGGCCATCAGAGCGCCCGCCGATGTCCGCGCACACCTTGGCCTGTCCGTTGCGTCCAAGGTCATCCGGCTCGTGCGCCTTGGCTACGTCGACGGACTGGTGGCCGCGTTGACCACCACGCACATACCGGCCATCATCGCACCCGATCTTTACGACCGGGTCGCCTTCGGCGGATCGCTCTATGAAACCTTGCGCGCCCTCGGATGCACGCCGACCCGCCTCTGGAACGCGGCAACGCTGGAGATACCTTCCGGCGAGGTCGCCGCGCTGCTCAAGGTTGAAGGCCGGCCGCCTGTCTGGCGCAGCGAAGGATGCGTCATCGACGCCGCCACACAACGCAAGATCGAATACGGAGTGAGCTGGAGCCGACCGGACATCATCCGCTACTGCTTCGAATTCGGTGCCATCCACCAACGTGAAGGACAGCAATGAAACAGCTCTTCGACTCCACCCAACCTGCCGACACCCACCCTGCCCGGAACCAAACCCTTACGGGCATCGACAACGCCAGGATCGTCCTGGGCGATCGGGTAATCAACGGCTCGATCGAGATCGACAACGGTCTCATCTCCTCCATTACGACCGGCCTCCGTACTGACGGCAACCGCCTTGACGCCGAAGGAGGCTACGTCCTCCCCGGACTCATCGACCTGCACTCGGACGCCATCGAGCGCCAATGGCAGCCCAGACCGACAGCCGAGTTCGATGGCGATCTGGCCTTCGTGGAAACCGACAGACTCTTCGCACTCTCCGGCATCACCACAGCCGTACACGGAGTGGCCTTCATCGAACTCGAAGGATCCCGCTCGATCGAGCGCGCACACCGTCAATGGGCGACCATCCGGGGACTGCGGCCGAATGCCCTTGTCCGCCACGCGCTCCACCTGCGAGCCGAAGTCACCCAACCGCGCTCCCTGGAATCAGCGCACCGTTTGCTGCACGAGGGCGACGTCGACCTGATCTCCTTCATGGACCACACCCCTGAGGCGACCGTCGCCGGCGAGGGCGGAGTCTCGCGCGCTAAAACCGGCGCGGGGGTTCAACAGTTGGCGCGACAGGCGGCCATCCGCGCCGTTCCTGTGGCCTCCCACGACGACCCCACCGCGGAATCCGTACACGCCATGGCGCGCCTTGGCGCGGGCATCTTCGAGTTTCCCGTCACGCTTGAGGCGGCCACCGCCGTGCAAGCACTCGGACTTGCGGCTATCGTTGGCGCCCCCAACATCCTGCGTGGCGGCTCACATGTCGATCGTCTCGCCGCCGCCGACGCCATCCGCACGGGCACGGCGTCGGTGGTGTGCTCCGATTACGCGCCCGCGGCGCTTCTGCGCGCCGCCTTCACCTTGGTCGAGCGCGGGATATGTACCCTGCCAACGGCGGTCGCGCTCATGACAACGAACCCCGCCGGCATTCTCGGACTGACCGACCGCGGAACAATTACTCCCGGGTCCCTGGCCGACCTCATCCTCGTCCACCCCGTCCATGACGTTCCCAGCGTCACCCACACCGTCGTCGGCGGCCGCCTGGTTACCTCGATCCCGCGCAATCACTGACATCGCGTTGACCGAGACGGCGGGCCCGGATGGGCAGACCGCGCGGTGGAGCGCATCGCAACGACCGAGGCGGCTCTGAAACTGAACGCCGATTCCAGAAGTAGGTCCACGATCGA
The DNA here is from genome assembly GCF_058781765.1 of Arthrobacter sp. FW306-1B-G06A. NCBI lineage: Bacteria > Bacillati > Actinomycetota > Actinomycetes > Micrococcales > Micrococcaceae > Arthrobacter > Arthrobacter sp. FW306-1B-G06A. The sequence continues at coordinate 33,400 of NZ_JBYSXB010000043.1, forward strand.
AAGGTAGTCCCTACCCGGCAATGAGCAGGATCGGATACCTTTGGGCGTCAGTGCCTCCACGCCTGGCCTCGGCCGGCGCCGCTGTGGCTTTGCCGATTCTGGCCGTGCAGCAAATGAACGATGTGGCCGTTGGAGGCGCGTTGATTGCTGCTTTCCTGGGCCCGAGCGTGCTCGGTGCACCCATTGCCGGCGTTGCCCTGGACCGAGTCCGCCGCCCGAGTTTCCTTATCGCCGTTTCCGGGTTGCTGACAGCCGGAGCCCTCGCCATGGCCGGGTTCCTTGGTCAAGTGCCACTTCCGGCCGTCTTCGTTTCTCTGGCCATCGCCGGAGCTGCGTCACCCTTCTACGTGGGCGGGCTGTCCAGCTTTGTGGCTGATGCGATCCCCGGCGGACGGCGTGCTTTCGCCTACGACGCCCTGTCCTACAACGTCTCCGCCGTCGCCGGACCCGCATCGGTAGCAGTTTCGTCAACGATCTTCCCAGCTAACGTGACTCTTTGGGCACTCTCCGCGGTTTCAGCCTTGGGCGCGGTGAGCACACTGGTCAACCAGCTTCCCCCACACACAGTCGCTGGAGTCTCGGTGTGGCAGTCAATCGCCGCCGGCCTCCGCCATCTGCTCGGTCACCGCCCCATCGCCGTGGTCACGGCTGCGTCAACGCTCAGCCAGCTCGGCCAGGGCGGGCTTGCCGTAGCGGCGGTTGCATTGTCGATCGAGCGGATCGGATCGCCACGGGACGGCGCAGTTTTAGTCACGGCCTTCGCAGCCGGCAGCCTGCTCGGCGCCCTCTGCGAGACAATCCGACCAACCCGCGCCCGGCCGCACATCGTCATGATGACAGGCTTTTTCGCGACGGGAATGCTCACGATCGCCGCTGCGGTCGATCTTGGACTGCTATGGACGGTTGCGGTCGTTGGCCTGTCAGGGGTCTTCACAGCTTCAACAGCCGCCGCGATGCTGTTCCTCCGCAGTCACCACAGCCCGACCGGGCTGAGGTCCCAGGTTTTCACTGTCGGCGCCGGACTCCGAGTCACGGCAGCAGCCGCCGGCGCAGCCCTGGCCGGGGCTGCCACCGGCCTCGGCGGCACCCTCACCATTGCCGGCCTTGGCTTGGCCTGGATTGCGTCAGCCGGGCTGATGGCCGCCTACCCGGCAGCCAAGTCCTAAACCAACCCTCCCCAATCTGCCACAGCAGCTCGGCCGTATGTGTGGCAAACCAAGACCGGCGAGACCCCCAACCCGGTCGGCGACCCCATCGCGAGTAACCAAACGCCAGGCCTTTCGCGGGAGTCCGTAAGCCACAATCGCATGAACAATCCTTTACCCTGCAAACTTGGCGGCTCGGGACAGCTATAGGAGTACTGGGCCCTTGTGGGACGCCCAACCTGGTTTGCAACCCGTCGCTAGTACTGAATGCCGCGCCCTTTGCGGCCAGTCCGCGAGCCATAATCGCATGAACAATCCTTTACCCTGCAAACTCGGCGGCTCAGGACAGCTATAGGAGCACTGGACCTCATAAGTGCGGAGCACCACCGGATGCCTCCGGTGTCCCAGTGGTCCTCGGCTTCGTTGTGATCCGGAATCAGGCCTATCGCACCTGCGGGACGGCAGTCACGGTCTGGAACTTCCTGGCCTTAAGCCCGCCCAGCACCCTGCCACCCAAAGCGTTGAACCTGAATCGAGGCTGCCTGCGGCCGGTGCCGGAGAGCAGAACATTCAGGGGACGCGCCGTGCGGCGGGGCAGTGCCCGGCGACTGGACCCCGAAGTCTCTCTCGATGCCCTTTTTATTCCAACGGCGCCGCTCTGGCGCTGCTTCCTACTCCCCGCCTTCCGACCGGTTCAACGCCGTGTCCGTGTCCGACGAGACTGATGACATTGTGATGGCGGTAGCCAACTGTCGTCCCGCTTCGCGGAGCCAGTGAGATGGTTGCGTCATCGCGGAATCGACGGAGCCGGCCAGATCCGCAAGCGATAGAGCATGCCCCCAGCGGTCCGGTACGGATGCTATGGTCCCGGCGACCAAAGCGGTTGGTCTGCGGTGCCGGCCCGCAATGGTGTGCACGAGCGCCGGCGCTTTGCCCATATCGGACTGTCCGTCGTACCGGCCTTCACCGGTAATCACAAGGTCTGCTGCGCGAATGCGTTCATCGGCGTTGAGAGCCTCGGCGACCGCAACCGCACCGGGGACGAGCGCTGCACCCCAAACGAGCAGGCCGAAGCCCGTTCCTCCCGCAGCTCCGGATCCCGCTGCCTCCATATCGACGGTTGGAAGGAACGAGGCAAAGTGCGCCAAGGCAGACTCGTAGCTTTCCACCTCTGACGCACGGATTCCCTTCTGTGGTCCGAACACTGCTGCCGCTCCACGGGGACCAAGCAGAGGTGCATCGACGTCACAACAAACCATTACACCCCCGGGCGGCAGCGGAGACAGACTACCAAGGTCTAAAGATGACAGATCGGTGAGTGCAGCCCCGCCCAGGGGCAAGGGTTCTCCCGACGCGTTAAACAGGCCCGCACCCAGCGCGCGCAGCATCCCGGTCCCGGCATCCGTGGAGCAACTGCTCCCAATGGCCAGGGTGAGCGACTCCATTCCATGGTCCAGTGCATCCGCTATGGCTTGGCCGAAACCCCAAGTGTGCGCGTTCCCTGGCCGCAAAGCGTCGAGCAATTCGATGCCGCTGGTGTTGGCGAGCTCCACCACCCCGCGTTTGCCGGGAAGCTCGACCCAGTTGGCGTGTACCTCCCGGTCTGCCGGTCCGCGGAGCGTCACGTTATGGAAGATCGCCCGCGGTTCTGCGCCCGCAAGCGCCGTCAGCGTGCCCTCCCCTCCATCTGCGAAGGGAATCAGATCCATGGAATCTCCCGGACGGACCTCCCACCAGCCGTCACGGATCGCCAAGGCAACATCGTGGGCCGCGACCGTGCCTTTAAACGAGTCCGGTGCAATGACAATTCTCATGGGCATTCTTCTCTCTGTACTGACTGAACTTTTGCCAGTGCCGCTTTGGCGGCCATGCCGAGCAGCCGCCGATTGACGGAGGCGTCCAAGAGGCCGAAGCTCAATCTCACACAACAATACCATTGACATTCGGTTTCATATGTTTAAACTTAGAAGGAGATTGTAGCGGCTTCGGTGGGTCCAGCCAGGATCCCCCGCGTGCATTTCTTAAGGACGGACATGATGAGCACTGCGTACAGCCTGCTTCTCGCCGGCGTTTTTGGTCATCGCATGGATCCTTTGCTGGTGCCTCCACCTCGGCGACGGCGGCCGCTTCCGTTCGAGGACGGCTTGAGCCGGGGTCCGTGGAGCTGCAGTCCATGGGCGGGGCTTTACTTCGATGAGACTGAGACCTATCCAGGTAGCGTCGATGACTTCGGCCGCATCCAGTAAGGGTGGACCAATTGCGGACGAGTGTAATCCCGTGCCGGGCAAGCCGCGGCAATGGCTTTGCATCGCCCCCGGCTTCGAATGTCACCGGCGCATGTTAGACAAGATGCAGGCGCCACGGAGCCGGAGTGGGTCCGGATTTGTCGTCTGCTGACTCGGCCGGGGGATATGCCCCGCCGACCATGCGGCCGGAGTTGGTGGCGATGACGACGCCGTTCCGGTCAATGATCGATGATCCCTGTGGGAGCGGTGCCAGCAGCGGTGCAAAGGCCGTTTGCAAGTGGCTTACCAAGACATCTGCACCCGCTACGCCGATCAGCCGGCCGTCGGGAGTTGTTACTCGTTTGGTGAAATCGATGATGTAGGCGTGGCCGTTGGCGTCGACATATGCATGGCTTGTGTGGAGACCGGTACTTTCATCCTCGGGCCACCATGCGGTTGCGCGGAAATCGTAGTACTGCAGATCCTGGTACACGCGCTGGGGCGTTTCCATACCGAGCGGCTTGTAGTACCAAACGAAGCCTGCCTCTCCGAAAAACGATGGATCGGTCAAAAAGATGCCTAAACCGTTCAAGGTATGCGAGGCCTCCCCCAGGGTCCGGCGCAGGACACTATCCAGTTCGCCAAGGGCATCGGACCCGGCGCCTGGCTCGTCCAGAAGATCGGAAACGGTGTCCTGAACAACCTGGAGAGCCGAGCTGGCGGTGACCGTTATTCTCTCTGTCAGCGCGTCGATGCTTTGAATGGCCCGATCCGTTTCGGTAGCAGCAATCGGACCTGCAAGGTCAAGAGCCATCCGTTGATCGATGAGCCGATTCATGTCATGGCGAACGTGCTCTTCGGCTAGGATGCGGGCCCTGCCGGCATCGCCGACGCGTATGGCTTCGACGATCGCGACGTGTTCTTGAGCGACCAGATGACCAGCGCTTGTCGAAGGTGACCACAACAGCGCCCCGACTTCGGCCTGGAGGGCGACCTCCTGACGGGTGAGGCGTACTGAGCTTGACGCAGATGCGAGTTCAATGTGGAAGCGGCTGTCTGCTCTCGTTACGTCGGCCGGCTCGACTACTTCCTCGACTATCCCAGCCAGGGCAGCTAGTCTCTCCAAGGGTATTTGCCGGGCTCTGGTAGCCGCGGCGGCGGCCGCTGCGCCTGTCAATGCGGCGCGATACTCACGCAGATCGCGTAGATCCTCAAGGGAATAGGAATGGAGCCTTTCCCTGTGGGCGCGTTGCGGGTTCCTGCCGTTTGCCTTGACGAAGCTTCCCCCTCCCCGGCCGCGACGTGTCTCAATGAACCCCTGATGTCGAAGATCAGCCAAAGCGGTGCGAAGCGTCTGTGTGGAGACACCCATCATGGCTGCCAGATCACTTTCACTGGGCAGTTGTTCGCCGTCTTCGAGCAATCCCAGCTCGATCGCATGGCGAAGCCGATCGCCGATTTCTTCCCCACGTTCGGCGATTTCCAATCGGCCGAACGCCAGTTGTTCCCTCCAGCTACTCATTGCCGTCCTCCTGATCGTCCCCGGGCCTCCGCATTCTCCCATCCTATCCTACAAACCTTGACATGTGATCTCATAGGTTTTCAGCTTTAGGGAAAGTAGGGATCAATTGGGGATCAACGGGATCGGGTATCCCTCGCAGAAGAAGCCCGGGAGGTGGGCATGATGAAAATCCTGAAGCTTGTTCACGAACATCGTGAGGAGCGGGAACGGACTCGTCCATGGCCTGCACCCAAGGCCCCCGAATAGTCCCGCGATTCCTGGCTGCATTGACCCCGTTACCTCCGGTGCCGCCGGGCCCTTACGGCCGGGTGGCTGCAGCCAGCAGTTCCAGGATGTGTTGGTACGGTCGGCCGGTTGCGCGGGTCAGCCCTATTTCACAGGTCCGGTTTGAGGAGGCGTACCCGGCAAATCGGTCGCCGCGGGCCTGTTCGGCTTGTGCGATGCCGGCAGCCTCCGGCGCCGTGGCCGAGGCTGTAAGTTCCGGATGCAGCAGTCCGCGGTCTCCGGCGAAGGCGCAGCAGCCAGCTTCGATCGGGGTGAACACCTCGTCAGAGAAGTGCTCTGCGATCGTGACCAGATGGTTGGCTGTTCCGGCGATGGTGCTGGAGCAGGTCGGGTGGAGCGCGACTGAGGAGATGCGCTGCTGTACTTGCAGCTTTGGCAGGAGGTCCACGGTGAATTCGATGGCGTCGATAACCCGGAGGTCTGACTTTTCAGCAGCCGATCGCAGCATGACTTCCAGGCCTTCGGCGCAGGATGAGGCATCTACGATGATTGGCAGCCGGCCGCCTTCGCTGGCCTCCAGCAGCGCAGGTACGACGATGCCCCGCATGTGTTCCCAGCCGGCAGTCATTCCTTTTGACTTCCAGGGAGTGCCACAGCACATCGAAGCGAGCTTCTCCGGTGTACGGAGGCCGATTCCGGCACGGTCGCAGATTTCGACGAAAGCGTGCGATACGCCTGCTGATCCTTGGCGGTCTTCCGGGCCGAACATGGTTCCGATGCAGGCCGCGAAAAGCACAGCGTCGGCGTCCGTGTCGCGACGTACGGGCCGCTTGGATCCGCCGGCCGGAAGGGAAGAATCGTAGGCGGGAAAAGCATGACCGATGAATTTCCGGGCCACGTTGGTAATTGCTTCAGATGGGCCGGGGAGGGCCTTGGCGACAGTCATCGCCACTCCCCCGATACGGGACGCGGGATCCCATGCATGTGCTGCACCGGACCAGGCTGCGGACTCGGCCTTCCCTGCCGTTTCTGCCCGTAGCCTCCGGACCAAGTCGCCGGTGTTGATGCCAACCGGGCAGGCGGTTCCGCACATGCCGTCGACGGCACAGGTTGATACGCCGTCGTAGTCATAGCCTTCGAGAATCCGGCGTGCCAGCTCGTGGTCGCCTTTGGATTTGGCGACTTCGGCATCGCGGCGCAGGGTGATGCGTTGCCGGGGGGTGAGTGTGAGCTTCCGCGAGGGGCACACGGGTTCGCAGTAGCCGCACTCCACGCACCGGTCGACCTCTTCCTCGACAGTTGCGGTCTCTTTGAGGTTCTTCAGGTAGGACCGTGGGTCGTCAGACAGAACGGCTCCAGGGTTCAGAATCCCTTGCGGGTCAGCGAGATCCTTGAGTTCACACATGATTCCGTAGAGTTCGGGCCCATACTGGCGGCTCACGTAGGGGGCCATGATGCGCCCGGTTCCGTGCTCGGCTTTGAGCGTTCCCGCTGCTCCCAGGACCAGGTCAACGAGGTCTTCGGTAAAGTTTTCCCAGCGACGGGTATCCTGGTCACCGCCAAAGGCCTCATTCAGCATGAAGTGAAGATTTCCGTCCTTCGCGTGGCCGAAAATCACTGAATCCCGGTATCCGTGCTCGGCGAGGAGCCGGGCCAGGTCCTTGCATGTGCTGGCCAGGGCTGGGACGGGAACGGCAATGTCTTCGAGCAGTTGGCTGGTGCCCGAGGGCCTGGCGCTGGCCACTGCCGAGTACAGGCCCTTGCGTACCTTCCATAGGGCTGCCCTCTCGCGCGAATCCTGAGTCATCGCTACCGGCAGGGCCAGTCCCAGCTCCGCGAAGAGTTTCTCCGCCTCGTGAACCGTGCCGTTGAGTTCCTCAGGTTTGTTTGCGGCGAATTCCACGAGCAGCGCCGCCGGGTCAGGCAGGTCCAGGGTCCGGATCTGTTCGGGGCATCCGGACAAGCCGGATGCAACCCGAAGGGATGTGGCGTCCATGAGCTCAGCCGTCAAAGCACCGGCTTTCACAAGTTCGGGCACCGCAGTTGCTGCTGCGTGCACGCTGGAAAAGACCAGAAGTCCTGTGGAGATTTGGGGCTTCACTTCAACCGTGTCAAAGACGGCTTCGGCGACGAAGGCCAAGGTGCCCTCGGAACCTACCAAGAGATGCATAAAGATATCGAGGGGATCCTCGTAGTCAAGGAAGGCATTCAGGCCGTAGCCCATGGTGTTCTTCATTGAGAACTGTTGGCGGATGCGTTCCACGGAGACCGTTGAGGCATGGATACGGCGTCGCAGGCGCAGCAGGCCCTGATAGAGAGCCGGCTCACGGGCGGAGAATTCAGCCGAGGCGCCCGGAACCCCCGTGTCGATGATTGTCCCGGAGGGCAGGACGAACCGTATGGACCGCAGGGTCCGGTACGTGTTGGCCTCGGTGCCGCAGTGCATGCCTGATGAATTATTGGCGATGACTCCGCCGATCGTGCAGGCGATTTCACTCGCCGGGTCGGGGCCGAGCGCGCGGCGGTAGCGCGCAAGCCTCTGGTTGACCGCACGGACGGTCGCTCCAGGTTGAACACGCACCGACGCTCCGTTGTCCATTACGTCAATCGCCCCAAATTTTCGGCGCGTATCGGCCAGGACACCCGAGGACACTGCTTGCCCGGACAAACTTGTCCCTCCGGAGCGGAACGTCAGAGGCGTTTCGTGGCGTGCACAGACGCCGAGCATGGCTGCGACGTCGTCCGCGGAGCCAGGCGAGGCGACAACGCTCGGGATCAGAAGATACGGTGAAGCGTCGTGGGCGTTTGCGTATAGGTCCAGCGGCCGTGTGGTCACGGCCTCGTTGCCCAAAACAGCGGCGAGGTCGCGCGCGAGGTTCTCTTCTCCGGACGCCTGCCCCGGCGCGGAGGCCGGCGGGCGGTGGGCAGAGACACCCATCGTTCTACGGGACATCAGAATCCTTTCCCAAACTTGCAACGACGCCGCATTGCAGTCAATTTCAAGATTGCCTCCGGGTAGGAAAAGCAATGCACCTCGCCCGGACCACGGAGATCCGGTTCAGCAAACCTCCCCGCCAAGAAGCAGACCCGTCCGTTTCACGCCGTCACCCCCGAGATCCGCTGGTCTTCTTCGGGCTGAACCGCGTTGACCATTGATCAGGAGCCTTGGACGGAAATATCGTGGCCTGCTGAGCCAAGGATGGCACACATCCTTGACATGTGCCACCTAGTATTCTAGCTTGTGTTGTAAAATACTACTGTGCCTCAGACCACATTGGAACGGGTTGCGATTTCACCACCCAGGCCTTTCACGGGTGCCCATAAACAGGTGCGGCAAGATGTGAAAAGAAGTCCGTCTGGATCAGTGCGCCCGCAACACATCCCTGCATGGGTGGTTCGGTGCTTTGCGATCTCTGGGCTTTGGAAGCCGCCATGACTCATCAATCAGAGGAGAGCGGCAGATAGGTACTCAGCTCGTGACCATCGCCTGAACAGAGGCTCGAACCGTCCCTTTGCTTACAGGAGGACCCATGGATGCCCGCACACGAGGGCAGGCGTTGTTCGCCGGTACCATCGGCAATGTTGTGGAGTGGTACGACTTCGTGTTGTACGGCTACTTCGCCACCACGATCGCCGCACTGTTTTTCCCCAAAACCGACCCCACCGCCGCCCTGCTTTCGACGTTCGCGGTATTCGCCGTGGGCTTCCTCTCCAGGCCGGTAGGCGCCATTGTCTTCGGCCGCCTGACAGACAAGATCGGGCGCAGGAAGTCGCTCATCGCCTCGGTCGGCCTCATCAGCGCCGCAACCATCGCCATGGGCGTGCTGCCCGGATACGGCGCAGTGGGTATCGTGGCGCCGGCGCTGCTTCTGCTGTGCCGGCTCGTCCAGGGTCTGGCTGCAGGCGGTGAGTACACTTCGGCGCTGACCTATGTTGTTGAACACGCGCCGCTTGAAAAGCGAGGACGCTACTCAGGCGTTGCGGTAGCAGGATCGTATGCAGGATTCGCACTGGGGTCCCTGGTGTGCATTTTGATGACTTCAACGACGACGTCAGATCAGCTGCTGTCGTGGGGCTGGCGGATACCTTTCCTCGCGGCGGCACCGTTGGCGGTGATCGGCCTCTATCTTCGTCTTCGGGTCGAGGACTCCCCTGTTTTTGCGGCGATGCTCAGCGCCGGTGAAGTCGAGCCGGCACCGCTGAGGCAGGCTTTCAGGATCGCGAAGAAGAGCATGCTGATCATGGTTGGATGGGCCACGGCGTGCTCGCTCGGCTACTTCCTCAGCGTCACCTTCCTGATCTCCTTCCTGACCAGCTCGCGGCACTTCACTCCGACCCAATCGCTCCTCACAGGCGTGGTGACCTCAATGGTTGCGTTGGTGGTGAACCTCCTGGCCGGACCCGTCATCGACCGGCTCGGAATGAAGCGGGTCGCCGTCACCTCCATGGCCGTCATGGCTATCTGGGCTATCCCCGCGTTCCTCTTGTTCCAGAGCGTCGACTTTGTCCTTGCCTGCCTCATTGTCGCCGTCTTCGCTGTGTGCCTTGGAGCCAATGCAGTCATCACTGGCCTGGCGTGTGTGCAGTTGTTCCCTGCACGGGTCCGCGGCACGGCCGGGGCGCTGTCCTACAACGTGGCCTACGGCATCTTCGGCGGCACCGCGCCCCTGCTGGCAACCTGGCTCACCGCTAGCGGGAGCCTCATCGCACCGGCCATCTACCTTGCAGTGATGTGCGTGATAGGCGTCGTTGCTGCCGTCGTGGGCATTGGCAGCCGCTCGTACGATTTTTTGGTGAAGGAACAGGAACACGGATTCACCGAAAAAGTCGAAGGGGCCAGCGCTTAATCATTAACCGTCTGAGGCGGCCCCGTCGGGGCGGCGCACCTCATCGGACACTTGCACACCCTTTGTCAGCGACATTGTTTATAACCGACATCGTCGTCCAGCTCGAGCTTCGACAGACCGTCGGAACGTCCCTGAGATCCCGGTGTACGGCTCTCTCGCGGCGCTCATGGTGGCCACCACCCGATCAAACTTGTTTGACCCTACGCTCGCATTAGCAAATGGAGGATTCATATGGCACCTCATAACCAACATTTCAGCCTTGAGGAGTTCAGCCGCCGCCAGGCGGCCGCAGTGGCGGCACTGGCAGAGTCGGACCTTGACGGAATTTTGTTGTTCAAGATCGAAGACATGTACTGGCTCTGTGGCTTGGACACCGACGGTTTTTGCATTTTCCACGCCATGTTCTTGAACCGGGACGGACGCCTGACTCATATCAGTCGGGTCGTGGACCTGGCGAATGTGCGTTACTCCTCCATTTGCGAGGATGTCCGGGTGTGGCGCGATGACGAGAACAACCCGGTCAGCAAAGTAATCAAAGATACGCTGGCGAGCCACGGCATGGCGGGAAAACGTGTAGGGATACAGCTGGACACCATGGGTCTGACGCCGAAGCTGCACCAGCAAATCGAAGCTGAGCTTGATGGTTGGTGCCAGCTCGTCAACGCCTCAGGCCTGGTCCAGCAGCTTCGATTGGTGAAAAGCGCCAGGGAGCTGGACTACATCCGTCGGGCGGGACAGATCGTCGATTCCTGCAGGGATATAGCGATCGCCGGGGTGCGCCCCGGCGTCTTCGAAGGCGATCTCATGGGCAAGCTGTGGGGCAAAGTCTTTTCAGAAGACGGTGACCCGCCGGCGCACCGGAGCCCGATCGGCGCCGGCGCGTCCGCACTGAACGGCCGCTACACGACAGGCCGGAAAAAGATCGGCCAAAACGACCAGGTGACGTTCGAACTCGGAGCCGGATACCGCCACTATCACGCCGTGGACATGTTCGTCGTGCTGACAGGACCCGACATCGACCCACGCCATCTAAGAATGCACGAGGCCTGCCGGGATGCCCTGGAGGCTGTTCAGGGCAAGCTTCGACCTGGATATACGCTCGGGGATGTTTACGAGACGCATCGCGCGACCCTTGCCAAGCATGGATTCGAGGACAGCGCCCTTGCCGCGTGCGGCTACACGATGGGCGCCGTGTGGCCGCCCACGTGGATGGAGCAGCCCATGATCTATGCCCACAACCCTGTCGTGATTGAGCCGAACATGACCTTCTTCACGCACATGATGCTGGTTGACCAGCAGGCCGGCCTGACCATGTCCCTGGGAGAACAGGTAATTGTCACCGAAGGGCTCCCGGAACTCGTTACCACCGTCCCCCGGGAGCCCATCATCACCCATTAGGCGATGGCGGCCTGACCCGGTCCGCCAACTGATGCGCTTTGGCCCGGCTACTGTAGGAGCACGCACCCTCGCGCGAACGGGGAGGGTGTTGGAAGGCACCCAAGACCGACGAGCCATGATGACGTGCCGCACCCCGGGGGATCACGACGTCATTGGGGTCGCGGTCGATCCCCGGGAGCATGATGCGTTCGGGCCCCGCGTGTTTCCCGATACCCGGGAAGAGGACTCACTCAGCAAACTGCTGGCACATGCCTTTCGGCAGTTGAGTGGGAACGCCAATCGAACGTTGACGTGGCAGGGGTCGATGGAGCCGACGCTCCTTCGACCTCTACGCCGCCACGGGAGGAAAGGGTTCGCGACTACGCGGACGCCGCGGCTGTTGGCGGCAGCGCTGAAAAGCTCCCTGCCTTCCCGATGGTGACGGCGAGGTAGTCGTGGACGGCCCGCTGGGTGTTTTCAAGGAGTGTCTTCATCGCCGCTGATGCGCCTTCCTCA
>NZ_JBYSXB010000044.1:0-44568 GCF_058781765.1 Arthrobacter sp. FW306-1B-G06A
AGCTTCCCCGGACCCCCGCTCACCTATGGCCCGGAAATCCCAAACCCCCGCTCAGACATGCGGGTTCCACGGCCCACGCCCGCCCACATGATGTGAGCCGGCATCCGACCGGAACCCGGCAGATGTGAGCGAGCGTCCGCCCAGGAGCCGCCATAAGTGAGCGGGCGTCCCGCCGGGAGCCGGTATATGTGAGCGGGCGTCCCGCCGGGAGCCGCCACATGTGAGCGGGCGTCCGCTCAAAACCCCCTATAAGTGAGCGAGCGTCGGGGTTCGGGAGTTCGCCCCCGGCGGAATTGACCCCCAAAAGCGCCCGAAATAGGGTGAATTTGGTCAAAAAAGCGCGGAAACACGCGGAATTTGCTGGCCGAGTCCTCCCAAGCTGGTAAGTTTTCGAACAGTGGCTCGCACGCATGCCGTGTGTGGGCTCCAAAATCGTAAAGTCCAGGAGGACACAAATGGCTAAGAACCGTAGCGAACTGGTTTCCGAGGTAGCTGGCAAGGCTGGCACCAGCCAGGCTGCAGTCAACTCCGTGCTCGATGCCCTGTTCGAAGTTTTCGAGACTTCCGTCGCCGCTGGCGAGAAGATCACCATTCCGGGCTGGCTCGCCATCGAGCGCACCGACCGCGCAGCTCGCACGGGCCGCAACCCGCAGACCGGCGAGACCATCCAGATCGCCGCTGGCCACAGCGTCAAGCTGACCGCCGGCTCCAAGCTGAAGGCAGCTGTCGCCAAGAAGTAAGACACTTCGGCGAACGCCTAGGAAAGGCGGCAACCTGCGGGTTGCCGCCTTTCTGCTTTAACCCGCTCGATTCGCCGCGCCGCCGACGTTAGCGGACAATGGATAGGTGCCATCAGCCAAAACTCCCTCCACTGCCCCCTCGCCCGCTTCCAAGCCGGGAACGAAGGCAGGCGCTGCCGTGGAGGGGATCTCCCTACCGTGGCAGCTTGCGGGCTTCGCTGCGCTCTTCCTGGCTCTAGCGGGCGCATTGATCTTCTCCGGCGCCTCGGCCGCGCGCCAAGTCTCTGACCCGGGCGCCTTGGTTCGTTGGGGGCTGCCCGTCGCCAAAGCCATTCACAATGTCTCCTTGGCGACTGTGATCGGCGGGCTGATCTTCGCCGTCGTTATCCTTCCCAAGCACCTGTCCCGATCCAGGGGCGATGACGCCCCGGAACACCCGGCGTTCGCCCGTGCTTTGGCCGTAGCGGCAGCAGCAGGCGCTGCCTGGACGCTCTCCGCCGTCGCTGTCCTTGTGTTGACGTACTCGGATGTGGCCGGGCAGAGCCTCTCGGGCGACGCGCAGTTCACTGCATCCCTCGTCTACTTCATGACGGACATCCAGACGGGCCAGGCGTGGCTCGCCGTGACGATCATCGCTGCGATTGTCACGACGGCGCTGTTCGGCGTCCGCTCGCTGGCGGGACTAGCGCTGACGCTCGTCCTGGCCCTGGGCGGACTGATCCCGAGTGCGCTGATCGGGCACTCCGCGAGTTCTAACGACCACGAGGGCGCTATCAATTCGCTCGGCCTTCACTTGGTGGGCGTGTCCACCTGGGTGGGCGGCATCATCATGCTTGCGGTCCTCTCGAGCCTCCTGCGAGGCTCCAAGGCAACAGGCACCAAGGACATTACTGAGCAGACCCTGCGCCGGTTCTCCGCGTTGGCCGGCTTCGCCTTCGTGCTGGTCTTCGCTTCGGGCGTCGTGAACGCGAGCATTCGTGTGACCAGTTTTTCGGCCTTGGTTGGCACCCCCTATGGGCAGATCATCCTGGCGAAAGCGCTTGCCACCGTTGTCCTCGGCGGCATCGGTTTCATGCACCGCCAGTGGGTGATCCCGCAGCTGGGCCGCAAGTCGATGACCACGCGCCGCGTGCTGTGGCAGCTGGTGTTGGTTGAACTTCTGGTGATGGGCGCGACGTCGGGACTCGCCGTCGCGTTGGCCAGTTCGGCACCGCCGCTGCCCACCACCTACGCGCCCGACGCCTCGCCGGCCTTCATCCTGTCCGGTTACGAGCTGCCGCCCGAACTGACGCCCGCGCGATGGTTGACCGAGTGGCGCTTCGACTGGCTTTGGGTGGCTGTGGCCCTCTTCGGCGCGGCGAGCTACATCCTTGGCGTGGTCAAGGTCCGTCGCCGCGGTGACTCCTGGTCGTGGTTCCGTGCGGTGAACTGGATGATCGGCCTGCTCGTCCTGACCTACATCACGTCAGGGCCGCCGTCGGTATACGGCCGCATACTGTTCTCCGCCCACATGGTGGACCACATGGCGTTGACGATGGTGGCGCCGCTGTTCCTGGTCCTGGGTTCCCCGGTGACGTTGGCATTGCGGGCCCTGCCGTCGCGCGGCGAGGGATCACGCGGAGATGGCTCCCGTGGCCTTCGTGAATGGCTCCTGGTGTTCGTGCACTCGAAGTTCTCCCAAGTGGTGACCCACCCACTCTTCGCCGCGGCGAACTTTGCCGGTTCGATCGTCCTGTTCTACTTCTCGGACGCGTTCGGCTGGGCGATGCGTGAGCACGTGGGCCACGAACTGATGAACCTGCACTTCCTGCTCACCGGCTACATCTTCGTCCTCACCATGATCGGCACGGACCCGCTGCCGCGTCGTGCGCCCTACCCGATGCGGCTGCTTCTCTTGCTCGCCACGATGGGCTTCCACGCCTTCTTCGGCGTATCCATCATGGGAGGCACTGGACTGCTCGCCGCCGATTACTTCGGCAACCTCGGCCGGACCTGGGGACAATCGGCTTTGCTCGACCAGCAGACAGGCGGCGCCGTGGCCTGGGGAATCGGCGAAGTTCCCACCTTGCTGGTGGCGATCGGCGTCGCGGTCATGTGGTCGCGTTCGGATGAGCGGGAGACCAAACGCACCGACCGGGCGGCGGACAGGAATAACGACGCCGACCTGAATGCTTACAACGATATGTTTGCGAGGCTTGCAGACCGCGATGCGAAACTGATTGATCGGGACTCCAAGCAGCCCGAAAGCAAGACCAACCTGGAAGGACGCTGATGAGCGAAACCGTACGCACCCAATTGCGTGTCCGCGCCTCTGAACTGGTGGGCCGTGGATGGCTCAACACCGGTGGGAAGACCCTGGACCTGGAAGCGCTGCGCGGCAAGATCGTGCTGTTGGACTTCTGGACGTTCTGCTGCATCAACTGCCTCCATGTCCTGGATGAGCTGCGCCCCCTCGAGGAGAAGTACTCCGACGTCCTGGTGACGGTCGGCGTGCACTCTCCCAAGTTCGAGCACGAGGCCGATCCCGTGGCCCTCGCTTCCGCCGTCGAGCGTTACGAAATCCACCACCCCGTCCTGGACGACCCCGAGCTCGCTACGTGGAAGGCCTATACGGCCCGCGCCTGGCCGACGCTGGTGGTTGTGGACCCCGAGGGCTACATCGTGGCGCACCTTTCCGGTGAGGGCCACGCAGACGGCCTTGCGGTGCTCCTCGAGGAACTCGTGGCCGAGCACGAAGCCAAGGGGACCCTCCACCGCGGCGACGGCCCCTACGTGGCGCCCGTCCCGACGTCGGGCACCTTGCGCTTCCCCGGCAAGGCGACCCAGCTGGACAACGGCAACTACCTGGTGGTCGATTCCGGCCACCACCGTTTGGTGGAACTTCGTCCTGACCTTGAGACGGTTGAGCGTGTCATCGGCTCCGGAACCAAGGGTTACCTGGATGGTGCGGCGGAAATCGCGCAGTTCAACGAGCCTCAGGGCGTGGCGGTGCTCCCGTCGTCGCTGGCTTGGCAGCTTGGCTACGAAGCAGTGGTCGCGGACACCGTGAACCACCGCCTCCGCGGCGTCACGCTCAGCTCGGGTTACGTGCAGACTGTTGCCGGCAACGGCGTTCAGCGCCTGCTCGACGCCGGCCCGGCCCGTGTGACGGAAAGCGGTGCCGGCGTTTGGGCTGAACACCCCGACGGCGGTCCGGCTGACTTCGCGGCCGACGCACTCGACGTCGGGGTACTTGGTGTGGGGACCGGGGTGTCCCTGTCCTCGCCGTGGGACGTGGTGTGGAGCGAGAAGCTGCAGCGCGTTGTCATCGCGATGGCCGGCACGCACCAGATCTTCGCTTTCGAGCCCCTCTCTGGCGAGGTATCCATCCTGGCCGGCTCGGGCCTTGAAGGTTTGCTTGACGGCCCCGCCGAGGAAGCTTGGTTCGCCCAGCCTTCCGGCCTGGCCGTGGATGCGGATGACAACATCTGGGTGGCCGACTCCGAGACCTCGGCGCTGCGCCGGCTGGTCGTAGGCGAATCAGGTGTGACTGTTGAGTCGGCCGTGGGCAAGGGCCTGTTCGATTTCGGTTTCCGCGACGGCGAGGCCACGGAAGCCCGCCTGCAGCACCCCCTCGGCGTCACAGTGCTCCCCGATGGCTCCGTGGCCATCGCAGACACCTACAACGGTGCCGTGCGGCGCTACGATCCGGCGGCTAAGGCAGTGTCCACCCTGGCGAGGGGTCTCGCCGAGCCGAGCGACGTCGTCGTGGTCTACCCGGAAGGCGGCGAACCGCTGCTGGTGGTGGTGGAATCAAACAAGCACCAGCTGGTTCTCGTTCCCATCCCCAAGGAAGCCCAGCAGGTGGACGAGGGAGCATCCCAGACGCAGCGGCCCAAGAGCCCCGTGGCGCCAGGGAACGTGGAGCTGACCGTGCGCTTCACGGCCCCGACCGGACAGAAGCTCGACGACCGCTGGGGCGACCCTACGCAGTTGAAGATCTCCTCGACCCCGCCTGAGCTGCTGCTTTCCGGCGGTGGCACGTCGGTAGGCCTGCTGCGGACCGTCGAGCTGTCCGCGGACGTGCCTGAGGGGATCCTCCACATTACGGCCCGCGCGGCTGCGTGTGATGGCCCGGAAACCGAGGACGGCGAAATCCCGGATCACGCCGCGTGCCACCTCTACCAGCAGGACTGGGGCATCCCCGTGGTCATGCAGGCCGACGGCGACTCCGAGTTGGTGCTTGACCTGCGCGGGATGGACTAGGCAGGGGCTGGCTGGACCGGGCGGGCCGCAGCCGAACCTAGAAGCTCACCAGCGGCGTGACCGTGATGGTGTCCGCGCCTATGTCCAACCGTGTGGTGAAGCTGAAGTCGTGAACGGCACTGAGGTCGCCGACCAGTCCGCTGAAGAGGTCAATTTCGCGGGCGGTTACCTTGGCCTTGCCGTTGAGGGGCGCCACGACCCACTGCCCGTTAAAGGGGTCGATGCTGACCTTGGGGTACTCCGTGATCTGCCACCTGATGGTCCCGTCCACCACCCGGCTGTTGGTCACGTGGTAGAACGGGCAATCGGGCTGAAGCTTTTGCTGCTTGGTGGCATCCGCGGCGCAGGTGTCCAGGAATTCCTTGACCTTGTCGCTCACCACCTTGATCATGGCGTCGGTGGGCTTGGTCAAAAGGTTGAGGGGCGCCTGCGGCAGGGCGCCTGTAGTCACCGACGTGCTGGTAGTCGGCGCCGAGAAGTATTTGCCGGCGAGGCTGGCTTCGTATTGGCCGGGGTAAAACACGGCAAAGCTGTTGCGGCCGTTGGGCAGGTTTACCGGGACCCCGTTCAGGGTGGCCTCGTTGGCGTTCACCACGGTGACCTCAATGGTCGGCAAGGATGACGGCACGAAGGACCACTTACCGAAGAACAGCCACTCGGTTCCCGTCCGTTCCAGGAGGAAGTCCGAATGCAGCGCCTTGCCGTCGATCTGGTAGTCCATGGGGACCGTCACCCGGTTTCCGCCACGGGATTCGGCGTTGCCGAGTTTGATATCAGTGATCTTCGACGCCGCCGTCTGCAGGGCGGTACCGTCCAGCATGGCCGCATTGGCGTTGGGCACGGAGGCGTGCAGGAGTCCGAGGGCTTCCCCGCCGTGCCCCTGCTGGAGGGCCGACAGGTAATCGCGCACTTGCTGCTGGGGGCTGGCTATGGAGTTGCTCACCAGGTTGATGGAAACGATCGCAGCGGCCACAGCAAGCATCAGACCGAGCAGCCACCCGGCCGCGGTCTTGACCAACGCTTGACTCAACTGCACGCCCTTTACGTTACCCGCCGGTTCCGCAATACCCCGGCATCCTTCCCCTCCCGTGACATCTGGACACGCATTTGCGAAGAGTCCGACGGCGGGTGGCAGCTCCGTTTCAGCGGCGCCGGCGCGATGAGGTTCCGAACACTCCGCGGAGCAATTCCCGGCCGAGTTGCGTGCCGAAGGACCGTGCCATGCTTTTGATTCCGCCGCCGAGCGCACCACCCAGGACGCCCGCGAGATCGCCCATCATGCCGTCGCCGCCTTGCTGCGGAGCCGGTGCTTGGACCGGCGCGGGTGCGGGCGGCCACGCTTCGGAGCCTGGTAGCGGGCGGCTGCTGGGACGGCCAAGGATTTCTTCCTCGATCCTGCGGGCTTCGGCGTCCACGGATTGAGGATCAACGGAGGCTGGTACCGGTGGCCGACCCGGTGCGGCTTCTCCGGTGGAGGGCGCGGTCCCTTTGTCAGTGAGTTTCTCGTAGGCCGAAATGTTGTCCACGGCAGTGCCGTACTTCGGCAGCAGCGGGGAAGCGGCGATGGTGCTGCGGATCAGTTCGTCCGTGCTGGGTCCCATCACGGATTCCGGGGCACGCAGCTTGGTCAGCGCCACGGGCGTGGGCGCGCCCTTTTCGTTCATGACGGTGATGACCGCTTCGCCGATACCGGCGGAAGTGAGGGTTTCCTCAAGGTCGTAGTCGCTCACCGGGAACGTGGACACGGTGGCCTTGAGGGCTTTGGCGTCCTCCGGGGTGAATGCGCGCAGGGCATGCTGGACCCGGTTGGCAAGCTGACCGAGGACGGCGGCAGGGACATCCTTGGGTGTCTGGGTGACGAAGAAGATCCCGACCCCCTTGGACCGGATGAGCCGCACAGTGGTGGTGATGGCTTCGAGGAAGGCCTTGGATGCGTCGGAGAAGAGCAGATGGGCTTCGTCGAGGAAGAACACCAACTTGGGCTTGTCCAGGTCTCCTGCTTCGGGCAAGTCTTCGAAAAGGTCCGCAAGCAACCACATCAGGAACGTCGAGAACAGCATGGGTTTGGTCTGGAGCGTGGGAAGTTCAAGGCAACTGATCACGCCGCGGCCGTCCGGGGCTGTGCGGAGGAGTTCTGCGGTGTCGAACTCCGGCTCGCCAAAGAACTTCTCCATGCCTTGGGCCTCGAGGTTGACGAGTTCGCGCAGGATGACGCCGGCCGTGGCCTTGGAGAGTCCGCCGAGGTCTTCGAGTTCAGCCTTGCCCTCATCCGAGGTCAGGAACTGGATGACGGCCCGCAGGTCTTTAAGGTCGATCAGTTCCAGTTTTTTCTGGTCGGCGAAATGGAAGATCAGCTGCAGGCTGGATTCCTGCGTGTCGTTGAGTTCCATGATGCGCGAGAGCAGGATGGGGCCAAACGAGGTGATGGTTGCCCGGACGGGAACGCCGTTGCCATCCCCGCCCAATGAGAGGAACTCGACCGGAAAGGCCTTGCCTACCCACTCTTGGCCGAGGCTTGCGGTGCGGGCCGTGAGTTTCTCGCTGGCCGTCGCCGCGGTGGCGAGTCCTGAAAGGTCTCCCTTGATGTCCGCCAGGAAGACGGGGACGCCGGCCGTGGACAGCTGTTCGGCCACCATGTGCAGGGTGACGGTCTTGCCGGTGCCTGTGGCCCCGGCCACCAAGCCGTGCCGGTTCATCATGGACAGCGGCAACCGGACTTGGGCCTCTTTGTGGACTTCGCCGTCGACGATGGCGGCACCCAGCTCGATCGTGGGCCCATCGAGGGTGTATCCCTGCTGGATCGTGGCAAGTTTTTCAGCTGTTGTTTTCTTGGCCATGCGCATAGCCTAGTGGTCCAGGGCCGCGGTGTGGCGGGAAAGTTTTGCCGTGCTCCGCAACGGTATAGTGCCCGGATGGATGACAAAGCGGTTCTGCTCAAATATCTGCGCGCCCGCCGCGGCGAGCTCCTCGCCAAGCTCGACGGACTCGACGAGTACGACGTCCGCCGGCCCATGACCCCCACCGGCACCAACCTCTTGGGACTGGTCAAGCATGTGGCCAGTGTGGAGCTTGGGTATTTCGGGGAGGTCTTTGGCCGGCCGAGCGGCCGGGATCTACCGTGGTTTGCCGACGATGCCGAACCTGACGAGGACCTGTGGGTTCCGCAGGAAGAGAGCAGGGAAGAGATCATCGAACTGCACCGCTACTCGGCCGAGCACAGCGATGCAACCATCGAATCGCTCCCACTCGACGCTCCCGGGGAAGTGCCGTGGTGGCCGGAAGAACGCCGACGCGTGACGCTTCACCAGATCCTGGTGCACATGTGCGTCGAGACAGCCCAGCACTTGGGGCATGCCGACATACTTCGTGAGCTGATCGACGGCTCGGCGGGGAAAGGTCCGGGGGACCTGAACCTGTCGCAGCGAACCACCGAAGAATGGGCCGATCACCGCGCCCGGATCGAAGCCGCGGCCCGCCAGGCTGTGGGGTAGGCTCACGCCTCGATGGGCGCCAAGTCCTTCGAGAACGCCAGGTGCTTGATCTCTTCCGGATCCGCGTCGACGTCGAACAGCGGGGTGTAGCCCGTGGCCAGGTACAGGTTCTTGGCTTCGGGCTGCCGCGGACCGGTGGTGAGGTAGATGCGGCGGTAGCCGCGGCGGGATGCCTCGGCTTCCAGTTCCGCGAGGACAACCCGGGCCAGTCCTCGACGGCGGTGCGCCGAATGCGTCCAGATCCGCTTGAGCTCCGCCGTGCGGGAGTCGTAGCGGCGGAAAGCCCCGCCAGCCACGGTTTCCCCGTTCTCCTGCAGAATGAGCAGCGCGCCGTGGGGTGCGGCAAACTCGCCAGCCGGGTACCTGTTGAGTTCCTCGGCCGCGCCTCCGCTGCCGAAGAGGTCGCCGTAGCGCGTGGTGTATTCGACGGCGAGTTCGTCCAGGAGGGGCTTGACGCGGGGATCGCGCATGGGCAATGTCAGGACGGAAAGGCCCGACGGCGGCAGGGTCGGCGTTGTTGTCATGGCTTACCTTTCGTGAATGTCCCCAACTAACTCGCAGTTGTTGTCGTTATGGAGCGTCAAAACGACAACAACTGCGAGTCAGTTGGGTGGGCTGGTCTGGTTGGGTGGACGGAGCTGGTTGGGTGAGGGGCGGAGAGTTCGGCCAGGAGGCGGCGGGCCAGGGCGTCGTTCTCGCGGAACGGCGCTGCGTTGGTGCCGGGCCGAGCGAACGCGCCAGCGCCCCAACCCGAGGTCCAGGGTCCGACGGCGAAAAGCCCCGCCTGCCGCACGCCGTCGGCAGCTAGGACTTCGTGCGAACTCGAGACCAACAGCTTACCGGTGGAGTGGGGACCGTCCGAGGTGAGGAGCGACTGTTCGGTGCCCCAACCGGCGTCGTGCAGGTCCGCCAGCGCGGGGTTGGCCGATCGCGCCACCGACGGCGACGGCAAGCGGGCCTCGATGTACGCCGCCGCGTCCACCACCACGGGCGATTGGAAGGAACCGGCCACGAACCGCCCGCTGGCCTCGTCCGGACGCACCCACATGCCCGGACCCAGGAACTGCAACAATCCGGCCCGGTGCAGGGCAAGGATTTCGCGCAGCCGGTGCGGCGGCGGGCCGGAATCCACGAAGCTGAAGAAGCCGTGCCACCAACCATGCACCGCTTGTTGGGAGCGCGAATTGAGCCGCTCCTGCGGGACCAGCCGGCCGAGTTCCATGTAGACCCGGAGCAGGGCCGTGAACAAGGCCAAGGTTTCCGAATGGTCGGGACTCGTGCGGAGCTTGAGGTCGCGTTCAATGTAGCTCGCCACCGATCTCTGCACCGCGGCATGGTCCGCGAAAGCGCAGCCGCTGAACGGTTGGTCCAGGGCCTCGAGGTCGAGACGGCGGGCAGGGTCCGGGACGGCCGAGGCCACGAGGTTTTCGCGTTCGCGGCTGTACCAATCCAGGGCATCGAAGCGCGCCGAAAATTCGTCCCAGCCGCCGTGGACGCGTTCCGGATAGCCGGTGAAGAGCTCGCGGTAGTAGGCGTAGCCGGCGTCTTTGGCGATGAGGGGCCACAGCTGGGTCCGGAAATCCAGCTCCTCGTGCGCGGCGAGCAGCAATTCCACGGCGTCCGCGGTGAAGTACCGGGGTGCGCCGACGGGTTCGCCGCGCAGGGTGGAGGAGATCTTGGAGTGGTACGGCACTCCGCGCCGGGAGCCTGCCCAGAGCCGCGGTTCGGCGCCGGACGGCACATAGTCCAGGCCGCCGTCGGGCCTGTCTTCGAAGCGGCCGCCACGGCCCTCGAACAAGAGCACCAGAAGGTCCACGAACGCCAGCCCCATGCCCGAAACCAGGACGTCCTGGCCGGGTGCGATCGCCGAATAGTCGACGTCGGTGGTGTACGACGGCGCCGCGTGGAACCCGCCGTGCCGGGCGGCGAACTCGGCCAACCGCGCCGATTCCGGCTCGGCGCGGGAGTCCGTGTGGCCCAGCGAGTACACCACAAGGTCAGCCTCCAGCACCCCGCCAGAAGCGAGCCGCACGCGGTACTTCGCACCGCCGTCGGGCCCTCCCGGACCCTCCGGAGAGTGGCGTTCGACGGCGGTTGCCGTGTCCCGGTGGACCGTCACCCTAACGTCCGGGCCGAGTGCCGCGACGGCCCGGCGGAAGAACCACTCGAGGTACTTGCTCTGGAGCTGCCGGCTAGGAAACGAGGCCGGTGTCAGCACCCGGAGCTGCTCGAGGAGGTGGGATTCCAACTCCGGGACGTCGCGGATGGAACCGTCGAGCACGCCCGTTGCCCATGTGGCGAGGCCCGGACCGTCAACGGAGGGACCGTCGCAGGCCACGGAGTTGTCGGTGAACATCGTGACGTCCGCTGCCGTGGAGTTGAGCAGTAGTCCCGGGCTCTGGTCATAGCGCCAGATCCTCCCGGAACCGGGTTCGTACGGCTCGACGACGTGGATGGAGAGGGGCCCGTCGAAGAGGCCGTGCCTGTTGGCCGCGAGCCGTTCTAGGATGCCGGCTGAGCGCGGGCCACCGCCAATGAACACGATGGTGGGGGCGAAGGGCGGCATGGCAACTCCTGTTGGCGGTGGCTGGTGGTACCCGAGCCTAGGGACCCGGCGGGCCCTCGGTCGAGGCCCGGGTAACGGCCGTTCACCACGCGTCACGGTGCGTCAACAAGCGCAAAGAACGGACTCATATGGCTCCGTATGAAGCCGCGCGAAGCGCGATGAATCCCCATGAAGAAGTGCAAAAACCTGCCTTGCAGCCGCTTCGGGAGCGCCCCTAGATTGGCAGCCATCCGATAGCCAACAACCCATACGAAGCGAGGTGGCGCATGAGTTCAGCAGCAACCACAGTGGCGCAGTCCGCACAGCAATCTGCACCGGAACCGGCGCCCGCCAGCGCCGTCACGGAAAGCCCGACGCCGGCCGCCGGGCCGGGTGCCGCCGCCCGGAGTGCAGCCGAGGGTGCTGCCGCCCCGGGTGCCCCAACCGACTACTCCGGCTACAAGCTGGTCCCGGCCCGGCATCCATGGCGCTGGGTAGGCACGGTTGTGGTGGCGCTTGGCGTCGTGGCGGTGGCCTGGTCCCTCGCGACGAATCCGCGCTGGGAGTGGGGCGTGGTGGCGCAATGGTTCACCGCGCAGTCCGTGGTGAACGGCCTCGTGGAAACACTCAAGCTGACGGCCATCTCCGGCGCGCTCGGCTTTGTCCTCGGTTTCATCCTTGCCCTCATGAGGCTGTCGGCCTCGCCCCTGCTGCTGTCGGTGTCCTGGACGTTTTCCTGGATCTTCCGTTCCACTCCCTTGTTGGTGCAGATGCTGCTTTGGTACAACCTTGGCTACCTCTACGAGAAAATCAGCTTGGGCATCCCCTTCACGGATATCCGCTTCTTCGAGGTCCAGACCACCACGCTCATCAGCCAATTCGCTGCGGCAGTCCTGGGCCTGACCCTCAACCAGGCGGCGTACTCGGCGGAGATCATCCGCGGCGGCATCCTCTCGGTGGATCAGGGCCAGCTCGAGGCAGCCGCGGCCCTGGGCATTCCGGCGTGGCGACGCTCCACCAGGATCGTCTTGCCGCAGGCCATGCGGGCCATCCTGCCCACCGCTTTCAACGAGATCATCGGCCTGGTCAAGGGCACCTCAATCGTCTACGTCCTGGCCTATTCCGAGCTCTTCTACACCGTTCAGGTCATCTACAACCGCACCCAGCAAGTCCTTCCGCTGCTCCTCGTGGCGACGCTCTGGTACGTCGCCATTACCTCGGTCCTGAGCGTCTTCCAGTACTACATCGAGCGGCATTATTCGAAGGGCGCCGTCCGCAACTTGCCGCTCACTCCGCTGCAGAAGGCAAGGAAGTTCTTTGCCACCCACGCACCCGTGAATTTTGACCGAGCGAAGGACGCCCGATGAGCACCGCTGCTTTTCCCGCTGAGAGCCCGACGACGGCGGCGCCAGCCGCCGCTGCAACCCGCGGCCACGTGGAAATCACCAACGTCCGCAAGTCCTTTGGGGGAACGGAAGTCCTCAAGGGTGTGTCCCTGACGGTGCCGCCAGGCGGCGTCGCCGTGATCGTGGGACCCTCCGGCTCGGGGAAGTCCACGCTTCTGCGGACTATTAACCACTTGGAAAAGGTGGACGGCGGGTACATCACCATCGACGGCCAATTGGTGGGTTACCAGGTCCGCGGAAACAAGCTGCACGCACTGCGCGAAAAGGACATCCTCAAGCAACGCACGGACATCGGCATGGTGTTCCAGAACTTCAACCTGTTCCCGCACCTCACCGCGCTGGAAAACGTGACGGAAGCACCCGTCGTCGCGCTCCACCGGAACAAGGCCGAAGCGCGCAAGCGCGGGCTGGAACTCCTGGACCGCGTGGGCCTCAAGGACCGGGCCGACGCCTATCCGCGGCAGTTGTCCGGCGGCCAGCAACAGCGCGTTGCCATCGCCCGGGCGCTTGCCCTTGACCCTAAGATCCTGCTCTTCGACGAACCGACGTCGGCCCTCGATCCGGAGCTGGTCAACGAGGTCCTGGACGTCATCCGCGAACTTGCCACCTCCGGCACCACGTTGATCATCGTCACGCACGAAATGGGCTTCGCCCGCGACGTCGCAGACACCGTGGTCTTCATGGATCAGGGCCAGATCGTTGAGCAAGGCAGTCCCCAGGAGATCTTCGCGAATCCCCGTGAACCCCGGACGCGGAGCTTCTTCTCCAAAGTCATCGAACCAGCTTTCAACATCTGAGGAACCAACCTAATGCCACGCATCAAAACCAGGCTTCTCGCGCTCGCGGTGCTGCCCGCCGTCGTACTCCCGGGGCTCGCCGGGTGCTCCGACCCCGGTGCCTCCGCGGCCGGGGCCAGCCCGTCCGCGAGTGCCGCCCGCAACGGCGTCGTCTACAACACCTCGCCCGAGCAGAACCGTATCCGGGCGCAGAAGGATCCCGCCGCGGCAGCCGCCGTGCCGGCCGCGATCGGCAAGGACGGCAAACTGACCGTTGCCACCACGGCCGGGTCCATCCCGCTGTCCTTCCATGCGACGGATGACAAGACCCCGATCGGAGTCGAGGTGGACATCGCCCAGCTCGTGGCCGACAAGCTGGGCCTCGCACTGGACGTGCAGGTCACCTCCTGGGAGAACTGGCCGCTCAAGACGCAGTCGGGCGATTTCGAAGCGGTCTTCTCGAACGTGGGCATCAATAAGGACCGGGTGAAACTGTTCGACTTCTCCACCTACCGCGCCGCGTACATGGGATTCGAAGCCAAGAAATCGTCCACGTACAACATCAAAGGCGCGGACGACATCTCCGGGCTGAAGGTCTCGGTGGGCTCGGGCACCAACCAGGAGAAGATCCTCCTGGCCTGGAACAAGGACCTGGAATCCCGTGGCAAGGCTCCGGCAACACTGCAGTACTACTCCTCCGACGCCGACACCATCCTGGCGCTCTCCTCGGGCCGGACGGACCTGAACATCGCGCCCTATCCGTCCGTCTCCTACCGCGAGAACACGCGGGACGACCTGAAAGTGGTGGGCAAAGTCAACGCTGGCTGGCCTTCAGAGACCCTCGTCGCGGCCACCACCCTCAAAGGCAACGGCCTGGCTCCGGCCATCACGGATGCCCTGAATTCGGCCATCAAGGACGGCTCCTACGGGAAGGTCCTGGACCGCTGGGGCCTTTCGCAGGAAGCCTTGCCGGAATCGAAGACCGTGACAGAGGCAAACTTCGGGAGTGCCCAGACAGGGAAAACACAGTGAAGTTCCAGGTACTCGACATCATTCCGCACCTGAAGAACCCGCTGACGGGAGAAATCGTCTCGACGGGCGAGCGGCTCAACCAAGTGGTGCAGACTGCGCGCCGGGCCGAGGAATTGGGTTTCGATAGTTTCGCTGTGGGGGAGAGGCATGCCGGTGAGTTCATCTCATCGTCCCCGACGACGGTCCTCGCCGCCATCGCGGCGGTCACCAACCGTATTCGATTGCAGACCGGCGTCACCGTCTTGTCGGTGCTCGATCCCGTGCGGGTGGCCGAAGACTACGCCACGATCGATCAGCTGAGCCGGGGCCGCCTGGAACTCGTGATCGGCAAGGGCAACGAAGTGCTGCAATATCCGTTGTTCGGGCTCTCCCTCGATGATCAGTGGGAGCTGCTCGCCGAAAAGTATGGCTTGTTGCGGAGGCTGTGGCGTGAAGAAAACGTCACCTGGTCCGGCCGTTTCCGGCCCGCATTGAGCGAAGCGACGACGACGACGCCGCGACCGTTTGCGGGTTCGCCGCGGATTTGGCACGGCTCGGCTACAACCCTGACCTCGGCTGCCCTCGCCGCCCAGTGGGGCGATCCACTTTTCACGGCCAACGCCATCCAGCCTCGCGAGAACTACAAGATCCTGATCGACCACTACCGCGAGGAATACGAACGCCACGGCCACGATCCTCGGCACCAGTACCTCGGTTCGGGTTCCGGCGCAGGCGGCGTGTTCGTCGCGGACACCACGCAGGAAGCCAAGCGCCAGTTCGGGCCTGTTTATGAGGCCTTGACCGCTGGACGCAACGTCCCGGGCAACAATTCGCCGTTCCGGGACATCGAGCATGCCGTGGCTGAAGGGCCAGCACTGGTGGGCAGTCCGGAACAGGTGATCGACAAAATCCTGAGCTACCACTCGCTCTACGGCCACGATCTTCAGTCCGTTTCCTTGCCCACCACGTTGCCCTTCGAGCAGCAGCTGGAGATCCTGGAGCGGTTCGCGCTCGAGGTCATCCCGGCCGTCCGCGCCGCCGCGCCCACGACCTTGTGGGAACCGGCGGATCCCTTTGGTGGCCGCCCGGAATTCGCTGGCGCCACGTCACCGGACGCTTCCGGAACTGTCACCACAGATCATGCAAACCACAGGAGGAATCATGCCTACGCCCACTGAAACGGCTACGTCCACCACTCCGGCCTTCACCGCAGCCTGGCAGGAATGGCACGCCGAGCACGAGCGTCACCGGGCCGATCCGCACGGATTCCTCGCTGTCACCCATCTGCACTGGCTTGGTTCCGAAGATGCTCCGCTCGACGGGGTGCCCGGCGCCTGGAGTGTGGAGAACGACGTCGTCACTGTGGTTTTAGGACCAGGCGAAAGCCTGCTTCGGGACGGCCGGGAACTCAACACCGACGCCGCCGGGGCCACCGTCGTTTTCGGCCCCATCGCGGAACGAGACGGCCTCAACCTCAACGCGGGGGACACGGTCGTCGAGCTCGCCAAGCGCGGCGGCGAGTACATCGTCCGGCCGCGGCACCCCGGGAATCCGCTGCTCAACGAATACCGCGGAACGCCCGCATACGCACCGGATGCATCGTTCGCGGTGAACGGTACGTTCGTGCCGTTTGAGGTTCCCCGACCGACCACAGTGGGGGCCGCCGTCGAGGGTATCCAGCACGTCTACGAGGCGCCCGGCGAGCTCCACTTCAACCTCGCGGGCCAGGACTTGGTGCTCACGGCCTTCAACGGACATGCGCCGGGCACACTCTCGGTGCTGTTCACGGATGCGACGTCGGGCAAGACCACCTACGCGGCCAATCGCTCGCTCACGGTGACCCCGGAATCGGACGGCTCCGTGGTGCTCGACTTCAACCGTGCCGTCAATTTGCCGTGCGCCTACACGGACCTTGCCACGTGCCCGCTCCCACCCTCGGAAAACCGGCTGAGCGTGGCCATCGAAGCCGGCGAACAGATCCCTTACGAAAGGCAGGAGCAGCAATGAGCGGCATCTCCCGTCCGGGCCAGCCCGGATTCTTGGCCTTGGAGCTCGACGGCGACGGCGCCCACCCCGCGGCCTGGCGCAAAGCCCGGCATGCCCCGGATGAGTTGCTGAACGGTTCGCGGATCCAGAACACGGTGCTGGCGGCGGAATCGGCCGGGATTCATGTGGCGATGTTCGCTGATGGGTCTGGGACTGACGGCTCCGGCGCTGGCGGGCGAGATGTTGCAGGCCGCCTGAACGCCCTTCAGCGCGCCGCGTTCGCGGGTCCCGTCACGAGTTCCATCGTGCTGGTACCGGAAGTGGACACGGTCTACACCGAGCCGTTCCACATCTCCACTCAGCTGGCGAGCTTGGACTATGTCTCGGGCGGACGGGCGGGTTGGCTCGTCGCGGCGAGCGGCTCCGCGGAGGAGGCTGCCGCCGTCGGGCGTTCATTTGTTGAAGGTGCCGCCTTGGCGCAGGAGGCCGCGGCGTCGGTGGAAGTGAGCCGGCGGCTTTGGGATTCCTGGGAGGACCACGCCGTGATCCGCGACGTCCCCACCGGGCGGTACTTTGACGTGGACAAACTGCACTACGTCGACTTCGAGACGCCGGCGGATCTCGCAGGGGCCGGGTATTCCGTGAAGGGTCCCTCCATCATTCCGCGCCCGCTGCAGGGGCAATTGCCCGTGGTTGCCCAGGCTGGCTTGCTTCGTTCGGACGCCGACGTGGTGCTGGTGTCCGCTCCGACGCCTTCACTTCTCGCCGAGGAGGTTGCGGACGTGCGTGCCCGGACCGCTGTTGGGGGCGGCCCGGCGGTTGGGGGCGGCCCGTCGGTAGTGGCGGAGCTCGACGTCGTCCTTGACTCGCGTGGGCAAAGCGCCTCCGCGCGGCTCGCCGAACTGGACGCGTTTACTCCGTGGACCAGTTCCCGGGCGCGCTTCGTCGGCACGGCGGCGGAATTGGTCGACTTCCTTGCCGGGTTGCTGGCCGTGGCCGACGGCGTAAGGCTGCATCCGGCTGTGCTGGACGTGGAACTCGAGGAACTGGCGCAATTGGTCCTGCCCGAGCTTCGTCGCCGCGGGGTGCTGAAGCCTGTTGCGCAGGGCGGCACGTTCCGGGAACTGCTGGGTCTTGAACGGCCGCTGAGCCGGTACGCGAGCGTGGGCGCGGCGGGCGCCGCCGTCGTTGGCTTGGAAAACTGAGGAGAGACTATGACACAGCACAACCGTGCTAAATTCCAGCCGAGCGGGAAGATCCAGTTCGGGATCTTCTTCCAGGGCGTCAATTCCGGCACCATCTGGAAAGCGCCTGAATCCGGTTCGCAGACCGACTTTGAGTCGTTCCGACGGATCGCCCAGACCGCCGAGCGCGGGCTGTTTGCAGCCTTCTTCCTGGGCGAGGGCCTGCGCTTGCGGGAACATCTCGGACGACCGCACGCCCTGGACGTCGCGGGGAGGCCGGATGCGCAGACCATGCTGGCGGCGCTCGCGTCGGTGACGTCCAATATCGGGCTCGTGGCCACGCAGAATACGACGTACAACGATCCCGCCGACCTCGCTCACAGGCTCGCCTCCCTCGACTTGCTCTCCGGGGGCCGCGCAGCCTGGAACGTCGTCACCACGGACAACGCGTGGACCGGGGCCAACTTCCGCCGGGGCGGCTACCTGGACCACGCCGATCGCTATATCCACGCCGAAGCTTTCGTGGAGACCGCCAAGAAGATCTGGGATTCGTGGGAGGACGGAGCGGTCTCCTCGTCCGTCTCCGCGGATTCATGGGCGGTTCCCGGCCATGCGCGGCGCGTGCACCACTCCGGGCAGCACTATTCCGTGGACGTCACCCCCCGGCTGCCGCGCAGCGCCCAGTACAGGCCGGTGCTGTTCCAAGCCGGGGATTCCCCGGAAGGCCGCGACTTCGCCGCCCGCCAAGCGGATGTCATCTTCTCGGCGCACCCGAAGTTCGACGACGCCGTGGAGTTCCGCGCCGATATCGTCTCGCGCTCCCTGGCTGCCGGACGGGGCGCCAACGACGTCCAGATCATGCCGGCCAGCGAGTTCATCCTCGCCGCCACAGACGAGGAAGCCCGCGAGAAGAAGGAGTGGGTCCGCAGCTTGCAGATCGGGCCGCAGCAGGCAGTTGCGTATCTCGAACAGTTCTGGGGCCGCGAGCTGTCCGCCTACGATCCCGATGGTCCGCTTCCGGAGATCGATCCGGTGGTGGAGGAGACCTCCGAGACCCGGGGGAGCGGGTTCCACGGGGCCAAAGCCCGGCAGCTCGCCGAGCAATGGCGCGCCGAGGCCAAGGAGAAGGGCTTACCCATCCGGCAGTTCGTGAGCTCCAGGACGTCCAGGGTTGACGCGACGTTCACCGGATCCTACACAGCCGTGGCCGATACCTTGGCCGAGTACGCCCGGGTGGGTGCCGTCGACGGTTTCAACATCTCGCCATGGCTTATCCCCACCGGCCTGGACGACATCGTGAACCACTTGGTGCCCGAGCTGCAGGAACGTGGCGTGTACCCCACGGAATACGTCGGCAGGACCCTCCGCGAGAACCTGGGCCTCACGACGCCGGTGCGTTCGGAGTCGTTGGAGTCGGTACCCGCCGGGGGCGCGCGGTGAGCTTCCGTGCGCGAGTCGCGGCCGCCGTCGTCGGCTTGCAGACCGACGAGGGCGGTTCGCGCGACCCGGACGCGGAGCTGGTGCGGCTCCAACTGACCGTGTGGGAACAACAGCTCTGATTTGCTGCGGGCCCTAGGTGAGTGGCTCCGTGCGCTCGCGCAGGCCCCCTTCGCCGTCGAGCTCGGCTACCGTGTCGATGTTGAGGCGCCGGAGAAACCCGAGGTCGTGGCTCACGATGAGCAATGCGCCACGGTAGGCGTCCAAGGCTTCGGCGAGCTGCTCGACGCTGGCAATGTCGAGGTTGTTTGTCGGTTCGTCGAGGATCAGCAGCTGGGCGGGCGGCTCCGCCAGGAGCACCTTCGCGAGGCTGACCCGGAACCGTTCTCCTCCCGACAGGCTGGAGACCGGGCGATCAACGGTGGATCCCCGGAGGAAGAGGCGTGCGAGCTGATTGCGGATGTCTCCGGGAGCCGACGCCGGAGCCGCTTCCCGCACGTTGTCCAGCGCTGAGCGGGAATCGTCCAGGCCGTCGAGCCGTTGCGGGAGGTATCCCACCCGGCCGGTCAGCAGCTTTCCGGTGATCCGGCCCGAGGATTCTGCAGGGCGCCTCTCGACGAGGTGTTTGAGGAGCGTCGATTTGCCTGAGCCGTTGGGTCCCACCAGGGCCACGCGCTCGGGGCCCTGGATGACGATCGTGCGGGAACCGTCGCTCAGCTCGGCGATCCGGCGGCTCCGTGGCACGTCGGGATCTGGAAGGGTGAGGTGGATGTGCTCAACTTCCCTGACCCTCGCGGCGGCGGCGTCGACGGCGGCCTGGGCTGACAGCACCTTGTCGTCGAGGGTTGAGCGCATCGAGCCGGCAGATGCCTGCGCCTTGCTCGCACGGTTGCCGGCCAGGATCTTCGGGATCCCGCCGCTGGCTTGGGTCTTCTTCGCTGTGCGCTCGCGGCGGGCAAGCTTCGTTTCGGCTTCGACGCGTTGTTTCTTTTCGACCTTCAGCGCTTGCTGGGCGCTTCGTGCTGCCTGGATGGCAGAGGCCTGTTCCTGCTCGCGATGTTCGGTGAAAAGGCTGTAAGCCCCGCCAAAGACGTCAAGCTTGCCGGCATGAAGCTCAGCAGTGGAGTCCATGTGCTCAAGCAACTCGAGGTCGTGGCTGACCACCACGAGGGTGCCCGGCCAACTGTCGACGAAGTCGGCAAGTTTGGCCCGGGTGCGCCGATCAAGGTTGTTGGTTGGCTCGTCGAGGAGCGTGACCGGGGTGCGGCGGATGCGCAGCCCGGTCAGCGCGATGAGCATTGCCTTGCCACCTGAGAGCTCCCCGACCTGGCGCTTGAGATCACCCGCGGAGAAGCCGATTTCGTGCAGAGCCTCGTCTGCCCGGGACTCAATGTCCCAGTCGTCGCCGACCGTGTCGAAATGGCGCTCATCGACGTCGCCGTCCTCAATGGCGTGGAGCGACGTGAGTATGCCGTCGATGCCGAGCAATGCGGCGACCGTTGTGTGGTGACCGAGGGTGAGGGTCTGAGGAAGGTAGCCCACGTCACCGACGGTTTCGACCCGGCCCAGGGTCGGCGTCAGTGTGCCGGCGATCAAACGGAGCAGGGTCGATTTTCCTGCACCATTGCGACCGACGAGTCCAGTCCGGCCGGTGGTCATGGTGCCATTGAGCCGCTGAAGAGCGGGAGTGCCGTCAGGCCACTCGAATGACAGGTCGTGCAAGGTGATGGCTGAATGTGCTGACATGAGACACAGTCCTTTGGTTCTTGCCCATCAAGGGCGCAGTCATGGGTCGACGTGCTCACTCCGGGGCGCGAAAACGCGCGCTACTTCGGAAGGCACTGCACCTGACGTACGGAATCTTTCAGCTCGGACGCAGGGCCGCCGGAAAAGCGGCTACAGACAGCTGAAAGCGAGATTTCTCACCGGGTGCGCACGAGCGCAAACAACCGGGCGGCCACCGAACGTCAGGTGGCTAGGCTCTGTCGACCTCAATCTCCATAGCCAAAACCATAACCGCAAACTTCTTGAGCGGCCAATTGTGGATGAGGGAAGGCATTCATCACGGTGGTTCACATGGATGATCTAAATAGGTGAGCACCGCGGGCGGCGTTCACCGGGACGCCTTCGCGGGCCGAGAAGCCTTAGTGCGTCCTCGAATTTTCAGGGCTGCCGGGAGCCCTGAAGTGTAGCGTTTAGGGCGCCTTCACCGGGCACTTTTACGGGCGGGTCATACGGGAATCAGAGAATACCCACATTAAGGCTTTCCTGAAGGGAAGGCATGAAGGTGTTGAGCTGGCCGGTGGGGGACCGGCTTACGGGCGCCTAGCCGGTGACCTCATCGACAACCTGCAGACAGCATTATTAGGGTTCCGGTATGACGAGAACCTTCGAAGGGGCCTTCCAATCGTGGCGCGATGCGCCGCTTCCGCGGGGCAGTTCAATTGACCCTTTGGACGAGGTGCACGCGAACCTTGCGCTTTATGACACCTGGGTCGCCGAATCTGTCGTGCCGTTCATGGACCGAGGAATCTGGCAGCCTGCTGTTCACGACGTGCTAGGTGCGCTCGAGAACCTCGTAGGACAGGTCGAGGAACTGCGCTGCGCCGGAACAGAGGATCTAGAAGCAGTCTCCGCCTACCGGGCTTATGCGAACCTCCTCAAAACCGTCCATCGAGCATTTCTCCGGGAAGGTGGGAGAGAAGATGATCTCTGGGATCAACCAGCCAGCGCCGACAATCGTTCGAAGGCCAACGTTGCCCGGCGGCGAAGTTCCAGCTCATCGATTCCGCCAACCTTTATTAGCAGGTCAGGATCCGAACAGAAGTCGTCGACATCGGCAAACAAGCCGTCGAGCACATCGAAGATCTCCGGGGACCACTGAGTAGAGTCCTTCTTGTAAAGGGGAAGGAACACAACCTCGAACTCCTCGCCGCTGATGCGCCCATCGATAAGTAGCCGCAGCAAAACACCGTAAGGGGTCACAGCAAGCACCCAAGACGACCACCATTGTTTACCCATCAATGAGACCCTTCTCAACCGGCCGCGACATGAGATTGGCCGAAGCTTTCGACATGCTCGAACTCTACGTCGTCGCTCGATCATCGAGCATCGGTTTCGGATCCGTCCGGTGAAGGATCCCCTTACGCGCTGAGGGGATCGATCACCGTATCCTTGGTGCCCGTCAGCCGAACGTTGAGCTGGCTTTTTGCGGGCGGGCCCGGTGGGCCATTCTCGTTGCGGACGGCCTCGCGGTTCATGAGAGGTCACCTTTTTTGAAGAGGTCCGTCCACCGTTTCCTCCGCGGGCCCGTGTGGGCACGCGTCAGTTCACGCATCGCCTCGTAACGGGGTTGGTCCATGAATACGCCGAACCATCTCCATTGAACCCCGGACACGATGACGTCGCCACTCATTACGGACCCGTCGCGGTATTCGCCCGCCGGAGGCCGGGGAATGCCGTTGGCGATCACCTCACCGATGTCCGCGCTGAACGCTGAGGCTTTCTGCGCTGTGAGGACACTGAACAGTTCCGGCCGTATCCTGGCCGGTCCCTGCCTGAAAGGATTGGGGACTTCGCTGTCGGTAAACAGGGGCGGTGCGGTGGCCATGAACTCTCGCGTCGGCAGCTCTCCTGCGTCATCCCATAGCAGCAGTTCCACTACCGGGTTCTCGGTGCCTTTTGGCCAGCCGGGTTTATGCCCTACCACGACCACGATCGCGCGCCTACCGCCCGGAGACCGCAGCAGCACAGCATCACCGACGTCAAACGCCACACCGTGCGGCACCGGACGCTTCAAACGCTTCGGTGCAGGCTGCGGTCCGGCCAGCTTCTTCCGTAGCCTCTCCAGCACTTGCTGCCGCTGTTTCGCCAGGCCAGGGTCCTCCTCTTCCCAGCGGGCAACGTCGCCTCCGCGGTCAAGGATGTCCAGTGCCGTGTCCCGCACGTCGGGACGGAGTCGACCGGTCTCGTGCTGGGCCGCGGCCAAGGCAAGCCAAAACACCACACCGTCGTCCGTATCGTCCGCCTGCGCCGCATAAGAATTGATGAGCTTTGCCGTCAGTTCCTCGGGAGGGACTCGGTCGAGGATCCCTTCCCGCCAGTCCGCACGCACATCAGCAGCCACGTCATCGGAAAAAATCGCCGTACCCCAGCTACCCATGCAGACAGCATAAACACGACCACGCAATAATCACCGACCTCAGCGGATACAGACCCAGAGCTCAGGGCCCGACGACTTTCACAGACGGCCCGTCCAGCGCAGAGCGCCGGCCAGTCTCATTTGAGCATCCCTTAGCGGACACTAAGAGCCTGGTTCCGGACCTGCGGCGCCACCACGCGTCCCAATGAGCCCGCATCGCTACTTGCTAGTCGTCCCAGGCGAAATTAGAAAGCTCCCAATCGCCGTTGACGCTCTCGCGGTTGGCCTCTGTTCCTGGAGGCATCGTCGCCAGCTCATTCAGGGAAGGATCATGGTCAGTTACATGCCGGATATGCGTAACCACCAAAGCCTTTTGATCGTTCGGATCCCCCACGCCGTCAGCAATAGCCCACCCGCCCTCTGGATCGTGAAGGACCTGAAGTGCCGGCATAACGCCGTCAAGAACTGAACGCATGACCACTGCGCCCAGATCGGCAGGAAACTCATTATTAGGGAAGGGCCAAGGCAAGTACTGAAACATCTCATGACTCATCGACTTATCATCACATCCAGCCCAGACCTGCGGCCGTAAGCCGGTCGACCACCGTGCTGCGGAAGCCTGCCCACCTGGTTTAGCTGGCTGAGTCCACGCTCTCGCTCACGACCAGGCCTCAATCGCGGCTCGCGCTGACTGTTCCACCTCTTGTCCCATCAGCATGGCATGGAGCACGATTGCCAGGAGCTCGGCAGCCAGTTCGAACGCCAAGGGTGATGACTCGACCGGATCGAAAGCCGCGCGATCTACAACGATGCGGCCAGCCGGCAGCGGGCGACGAATGAATCCGCCGACGACCGCCTGCGCAAACTCGCCTGGCAGTCCCGGAATCAGCGGGGTCCACAAGCGGCTCTTGCACGAAGGCTTTCCGGTGCAGTCCTCTCCCGAGGTCTGCACCTCGATGAAAAGATCGGCGCCGTCTTCGCTGGGAGTGAAGGCCCCTCCCAGGAGTGCTCGCGGCATCAACCCACCGCCGTGTCGGACGATCTCCACAACGGCACGGACCGGCCGAAGGGCATCCCGCGAGGACTTCGTTTGAACCAACTCAAGGATGGTCCGGCCCAGGGCAAACGATGCGGTCAGCTCGTCGTCGATCACTGACGCCCGCCGGGTTTCCAAGGAGATGATCATCTGATCCGGCTCGCAACTCGCGCTAAAGCTCATAACCAGATCGTCTCAGACCGCGACTGCGGGATAGCCACGACATCTCAAACGACTGTGAACCGCAGCGATAAATGGCGGTCTTTCGCCGCGCTATTTGTCACCCGACAGCCCGCAGGGGGATCCCTGACCGGACACCGCAAGATGTCGAGCAATGGGGGGAGATCAGAAGCTGCGGCCGAGATACGGTGGACTCCATGGGAGCCAAAGGGCGCGGAAGCGTGACAGCAGCGGAGGTAATCGCGGAGAAGGAACGATTACTTCGCGAAGACCCAGAGTATCGTGCCAAATTCGAACGCATGGAAGCCGATCGGGCTCAGCGTGTTGCGGAGCTCCGAGCTGCCGCACAGCCTGTGGTCCGTGATCTGGCGGCGATCGGTATTAAAGTGGGCACCCTCTGGGACCTCTACAAAATTCCCGATTCCCGCCCGGCTGCGTTTCCCGTTTTGCTCGTTCTTGAGAGCATAGGCCAAGGGTTCTGCCATAAGTCAGCGCGCGCCTGGTGGCCCGAACTTAAACGAATCTACCTCGAGACCCAGATCCCTGTGGTCCGAAACGTACTTGCCGCAGCCCTGAGCGAGTGCGCGGCAAAAGATCAGTACGAAGATCTACTCTCGTTCGTCAACACAACAAGACTCGGTTCGACACGCATTTACTTCCTTCGTCCCCTGAACCGGATTGGAAACCGGATGCAAGCAGGCAAAGGCCGAGCTGTCGTTCAGTCGTTCTCCGAGGATCCAGTGCTCGGCAAGGAAGCTACCGCAATTCTGAAGGGCCGCAGCAGGAACGAATAGCAGTACACCGCGGCCCGTTAGCCGATCCTCCACCGGGACGCCGTGTGACGGCCGGAGTTCATCTGGTTTGTCTTTTTTGAAGTGCTCGTTCGCGTTTCTGTCGCATTTTCTCGGCTAAGGCGTATGCACGGGGGGCTGGATCGGGGGTGTAGCCGGGACGCGGGGGGATTCCTTCTTCCAGCATGAAGTTGTCGAAGTCGCGTGTGGACCGAAGTGCCGGCTTCGCTACCCGCTTCCGAGGGGAGTAATCGGACAGGTTTATGTGTTCGGCCGCTTCGCGGGCGCCTCGGCGCTCCCAGTAGTAGTACCCGATGGGGTAGATGACAAATACGTAGGTCAATCCCGCGAAGACACAGGTCCACACAAAGGGAAGAGCCTGTGGGCCTAGTTTCAAGGCAAGGATCCCCCCGACTTCAAGCGCGAGAGCGGCGCTGCACCCACTGAGGAAGCGGTTTGCTTTGCGTAGGCTGGCTACCGCAGGGGAACCCACGCGGAGGGCCCACTCGTTGTCACTAGAATTCTTCACGCTGATTCCTCTCAGGGGGCCGGAGGCTTCGCGGGCTTGTTGTCTAGTCCGCAGGCTACCGTCTCTCGGGGTACGGCCGCGATACCTAGTCCGGCGCGCAACAGCCCGATCGCGTACTCATCCAGCGTTCAGACCCCCGTCCGTAAGCCGATCCTTTACCGGACGCTCTTGAGGCTCTGAACAAAATCTGTGTGCAGGGATTGGGGGCGCACCCTCGAAAATGCGACGTCAATAAGGCCCTCCCGGCTAGCTGTCGGGCGAAGCTGGGGGAAGGCCCGAAGAGCATATTGCCCATTGCTGGTTCCATAATCAATGCATGGACAGAAAGCAGCTCGAACTTACCCTCGCGGCAGAAGGTTTCTCACCGGATTCTTACGTCATGCACGGCAGCGACCGGAACGACACGTTGAACATCGAACAGCAAGGGTCCAAGTTCTTTGTCTATTACACAGAGCGTGGGTCTCGAAGCGATGAACGCGAATTTCTTTCTGAAGCTGATGCTCGTGACTACTTCTTAGAATCAATGAGACGCGCCTACCCGAGGGCAAAACGCTCCGATTAACCAGCCGAGTCCGTAGACGAGTGGGGGAAGAATTCTGCCCCCTGCCTGGCACGTGAGCACGAGACGAGCCATCGCCCTTTGGTGTATCCTCCACCGGGACGGGATGTGGTCGTTTCGGTGACGGCGCCGCGATGCGCCCCACGAAGAGCTGTCCCTCTGCACAAGGCATGGCCGCCGGCCGAAGGATCCTCGCACCAATCCACGGGTCAGGGATGTCCTGACCCGTGGATGACCACATTCACTGGGCCTTCTCCAGGCTGAGCCCACGGGAGGCTCGCAGACTCTTCCATGTGGTCGTTCGCGTCCTGCAGCGACGACCTGAGGCGGTCGCCTTTCCCCTCGATGGCGA
Organism: Arthrobacter sp. FW306-1B-G06A; assembly: GCF_058781765.1. NCBI lineage: Bacteria > Bacillati > Actinomycetota > Actinomycetes > Micrococcales > Micrococcaceae > Arthrobacter > Arthrobacter sp. FW306-1B-G06A. The sequence goes on from NZ_JBYSXB010000044.1 coordinate 26,410, forward strand.
CAATGAAAGGGATTGCCTGGGTACGCCAGCGATCGGTGACGTTCGGAAGGATTGAAACGAATGAGTCCCCCACATCAGATGGAGTCGCCAGTCCCCGTGCAATCACGAGGTGGCCGTTGGTGTTTCCGAACCATTCAAGATCAGAGATGAGTGAAACTGCTGCGTCAAGTCCGGCTGTCCTGAAGGGGTACATGAACTCCTGAGCGAGGTAGTCCGCAAGAGCTGTCCTATCTGGCAGGCCTGTCAGGTCAAGTCGAAAGATCATCATTCCACGCATGAGGGCGTCATCTTCGAAGCGTTCGAACTGTGGCTCGTCCACGCCGAGGTGAATGGTGAACGGCTGCGAGAGGTCTATCGCGCTCATTGGTCCGATCCGAAAAGGTAGGTTGACGTGGTCCCAGCAGTCTATGGCGTTCTGATTCACCGGATTCCTCCTCGTTAATTGCCCTGGAACAGCCCGTTTGGCGTCCGGCCGGGCGGTCGCGCGCACCAAGCGAAGCAAGCACGTTAAAGGATCCTTTAGCGTGCACATTGCGGAAGCCAAGGGGCGGCCCAATCGCCGTAACAGCACCTTTGTGCCGGGAGTATGATGCGGCCATGGGAGAGAGCGTCCGGTTAGCTGGAGTAGCGGCCTGCCTTCTGGCCGTCTTTGCCCTGGTGCCACTGCCTGCGTCGACCGACACCAGCGGCAGGACAGTGGTCGGCGCCTAGAGCGTGGGATGGGCGGCCAGCGTGGCGGGGTTCAATCAAGATCACTATTTTGCAGGTGGTTTCAATCCGAGGAGCTCAGATGTCAGATGAAGTACTGTTTGGCCTGTTTGCTATCGGTATTAGCATCCTGGGCTTCGTCTTGATTCGACTGGTCCGCGGCGTCGTCATCAGGGGGTACGCCCGAACCTTCCCGGAGAGGGACGTTGGAAGGTTCAGACGTTCTCAGGAAATCGGCGGAGTGGTTTTCCCTGGCCTGATTTTTCTCATTGGACTAGGTTTTTTGATCTTCGGGCTTGCGGGAGCAAAAGTGGCCGGGGGATGAGCGACTCGACCGCAATCTTGGTAGGGGTCGGAGCGGCTGTCTTCGGCATGCTGATGATTCTCGCCCGGAACCTTTACGCCTCCTTCATGCTTATGCTCCTTCGGGGCTTTGGCGACGGGACCCGGGCAACGAAAGGAATGGGCCGCCTCTTTCGTGTCGGTATGGCGGTATTCGGAGGAGTCGTAGTCGTGATCGGAGTTGCGGTGGCCGCTGGAGGCCTCTAGGCCGGTTCTCTGCGGCTGCTTTGGACGGGCGGACCAAAGGTTTCAGTGGCCTAGGCCGGATAGAGAGTCTCCGCCGCGGAAGGCTTGGACGAACACGTCAAAGGCCATAAAGACACCATCACATGCCGCCGCGGAAACGTCCTTCGTCTCAACTCGCTGGTTCGAACTCCCCGCGAATCAGAGTGTCCGGTGAAGGATCGGCTAACGGGCACCTAGCGTGACATCTATCCGACGCATCACACCCCTCGTCGTGGCATTGAGTTGTTCGTTGCCCTGTGCGGCAAAATAGCAGGATGCCTCTTGCCAATCTGCTTGCCAGCCTCAGGACACTTCCTGAATCGGGATTACGGGACGCGTATCTGCAGTTCCTGAACTTGGCGGGGGACGCCGCGTTGCGTCGAAATGGTGGGCCGGAGCATGTCACCGGGTCCTGCTTCGTGTTTTCGCCTGAATTCGATCGTGTTCTGTTGTGTTTCCATCGCAAGGGGCAGTTCTGGGTGCAGTTCGGCGGTCACGTCGAGTCGAACGACGCGTCGGTGGCGGAAGCTGCCCAGAGGGAGGCCCGCGAGGAGTCCGGAATTGATGACCTGGTTCTGCTTTCTCCAGCAATCGTGGATCTTGACCGACACGATCTGCATGGGGGATTCTCATGTACCGCCCATTGGGATGTGGGGTTCGCCGCGACAGCAAACCCGGATGTGGAAATCGCCGTGAGTGAAGAAAGCGATGACGTCCGCTGGTTCCCGATCAATGAATTACCAGTTCAAGTGCCGGCAGACTTCTGCGCGCGCTTGGAACGCGCGCGGCGTACGGCGATGTCACTGAGTGGGACGCGGATCGGTTAACAGTGCACGACAAGCTCGGTGTTGAGGCGGCCATCCGTGATGTTTCGGCTGCGACGGGACTAATGTTGACCGATGATTGAACCGCGCCAACTCAGTGAGAGCGTCAGCATGCGTGTACTACGCGTCAGTGATGCGGCGGCGCTTGCGGCCGCATATGTGCGCAACCGTGCCTACCTTTCACCGTGGGAGCCTCTACGGCCCGAGGAGTACTACACCGAGACCTGGCAGTCCGCCGACATTGCGAACCGCCTCGTCGCGCATGAAGCCGGGGAAGCGCATCCGCTCGGCCTGTTCGACGGCGATCGACTCATCGGTCGATTCAACGTGGCAGGAATCGTCCGCGGGCCCTTCCAGAGCGCGGGGCTCGGTTACTGGGTGGACAGCGAGTACGCAGGCCGCGGGCTGGCGTCCGCTACGGTCCAGGCGATAGTCGAAATGGCGCGCGACGAACTCGGACTGCACCGCATCGAGGCGAGCACTCTTCTCCACAACTCTGCCTCGCAGCGGGTGCTGCTAAAGGCCGGATTCCAGAAGATTGGTATGGCACCGCGATACCTGCAGATCGCCGGAAAATGGCAAGACCACAACCTCTACCAAGTGATCCTTCACGACTGAAGGTCAGCCTGCGACCATGAACACGTCCACCGGATCCTCGGTTTCCAGGACAAAGCCGTGGCGTTCGTAGAGGCGTCGGGCCGGGCTGCCCTGGAGCACGTTGAGACGGAATGGCCGGTGGTCCTTGGACTCGCCCATGACCCGCCGGAGCACGCCGGCACCAAGCCGTTGCCCCTGGAACTCCGGAGCGAGGTAGAAGTGTTCGATCCACAGAGCGTCGGGTTCCGGGCGCACCGCGATGACACCTGCAGCTTGCCCTTCCACGGCAATGACAAAGGTGTGTTCCGGCTGGAACGCCTTCAAGAAACGCTCCCTGACGCGGACCGGATCCCAACGCCCTAGCCGCTCCAAATCGGGTCGCATGACGACGGCGCGCAGTTCCGCGATCCACGCGGCATCGGCGGGCAGGGCGGGACGGAGCGAGAATTCGGCAGGCACCTGACAATCTAAGCCCAACTGATGCACTAACCCGTAAGCACCCGCAACGGATCGCCCCGCAACCACGCCCGGACGTCCTCGAAGGCCTCGCCGTAGAAGCGGGCGTAGCTTTGCGAAGTAACGTAACCCAAGTGCGGCGTCAGCACGGTGCGCGGCGCCATGAGAAGCGGGTGGTCCGCCGGCAGGGGCTCGACGTCGTACACGTCCAGGGCCGCTCCGCCGAGCCACCCCTCGTTCAGTCCGCGGAGGAGCGCGGCCTCGTCTACGATCGGCCCACGGGCTGTATTCACCAGGACACCGTTGGGCCCGAGGAGCCGCAGTTCGTCCTCCCCGACGAGCCCCCGGGACCGCTCCGACAACCGCACGTGGACGCTAACGACGTCGGACTCCCGGAAGAGTGCTTCCTTGCCCACCTTGCGCGCACCCGCCGCAGCCGCGGTTTCCTCCGTGAGATTGGGACTCCAAGCAATGACCTCCATGCCAAACGCCTTGCCGTAGCCGGCGATTTTGCTCCCGATCTTACCGAGTCCAAGTACTCCTAAGGTCTTCCCGGACAGTTCGAAACCCACGGTGCTCTGCCAATTTCCGGCGCGCAGCCGGCGGTCCTCGAACGGCACTCTCCGTGCGAAAGCCAGGAGCAGGGCCCACGTGAGCTCGGGCGCGGCGGCCGGCGAGCCGCCCGTCCCGCAGACCGTGATGCCCTGCTCCGCGGCCGCGAGTAGATCGATGGCCGCGTTGGCCATCCCGGTGGTGACCAGGAGCTTCAGCTTCGGCAGTTGCCGGAAGAGCCCGGCGTCGAAAGTGGTCCGTTCACGCATTGCCATGATGATGTCGAAGTCGCGGAGCGAGTCCGCGACGTCCGCCAGAGGCTCGCCGAAAACGGTGACTTCGACGCCGTCGTCGGTGAGCTCGGCCCACGGCGCGTAGTCGAAGGCCACGGCTTGGTAGTCGTCGAGGATGGCAAGGCGCTGGCCCATGGAACTCCCTTTCGCTTGTCCGGTCCGCAGCGGTTCCGGATACGTGGAAAGTTACACCCCGGAGCCGGCGCTAGCTCTTCGGAAGGCCCGGCGGGTTCAGTTCCGACTTCGCGATACCCTCCGAAGACAACCCCCAGCGGTCCAAGATCTTTCCATACGTGCCGTTTTGGATCAGTTTGTTGAGGGCTGCCTGGGCTGCAACGGCAAGACCGTTGCCCTTCTTGGTGGTGAAGGCAATGTCCGCCTTAAGAGGCCAGCCGCCGTTGACTGTTCCCACCTGCTTGGTCTTGCCGTCCTTTGCGGCCTTGTACGCCGCTCCAGCGTTCGGGCCGAACGTCAGGTCCGCGCGGCCGGATTGCACGGCGAGCGAGGAAGCCGAGTCGTCGTCGTAGTACTGGAATTCAACCGGCTTCAAGCCGTTCTTCTTGTTCTCGGCGTCCCAGCGCAACAGGATTGCTTCCTGGTTGGTGCCCGAACCCACAATGATCCGCTTGCCCGCCACGTCCTTGGCTTCCTTGATCTCACCGATCGGGGAGTCGCTCTTGGCATAAAAGCCCAGGAGGTCCGTGCGATAGGTGGCGAAGTCGAACTTCTCCTTACGCGCCTCCGTGACGGTGACGTTGGAGAGGACGGCCTCGTACTTGCCCGATTCAATACCCAAGGGCCAATCGGCCCAAGCCACGGGAAGGACCTCAACCTTTAGGCCCAAGGTTTCTCCGACTGCGTAGGCGAGGTCGACTTCGTTGCCGATGAGGGTTTTGTTGTCCGTCGCGAAGAGGCTCAACGGAGCGGTGCCGCCTGTGGTCACCACGGTGAGTTTGCCGTCAGCCTTGATGGCCTCCGGGACGAGCGCCGCAGCGGCGTCGTCCTTGGTGACAGGGAAGCGGTTCTGCTCCGGCGACAGGTTGAAAGTCTTGCCCGCGGAAGCGGACGACGACGGCGCTGACGCCGCTGAGGCGCCCGGGTCAGAGCAAGCGGCGAGGCCGAGAGTCGTGGTCACGGCGAGTGCCAGTGCGGCGCCTGTTTTGAGTCGTGAAATAGCCATGGAATCCCCTTCGAGAGTGATGGATGGTGTGCGTTGCTGCAACTATCCGGCAGCGCCAAGAGCCGGTCAAAGCGCTCTGAAACGCGGGGATACAAGGGTTAACTGGGGTTCATTCGAGGTCCCGAAGGGTCACAAAACAACCGCGGTGTAGGCTTCCCAGACACAACCGCCGACACGTGAGGAAATTTTCGTGAGCAACGAGCAAACCCTGGTCAATCAGGCGCTGGAAGCTTACGCAGCCGCTGTCCACGCGAAAGACGTGAATGCTTTCGCGGCGCTCTACAACGACAACGTCCACATCTACGATTCCTGGGGGCAATGGCAATACACGGGAATCGAGTCTTGGCGGTCGATGGCGGCCGAATGGTTCTCTTCGCCCGGCGACGAGCGCGTTCAGGTCGAGTTCAACGATGTGCAGTATCTTCGCGAGCTGAGACGGAACCCACGCGAGCTGGAGAAATAACCCGGGCACCGCCGTCGTTGTCGCAAGAGTGGCCGGGAAACCGGCCCCTCGAACGAAACCACCTTCGAAAGGCCGGCATCACGTGACTGTTCCCCTCTCCATCCTCGACCTGGCAATCATCGGCAAAGGCCAGACGGCGGCGGAGAGTTTCGCCGGGAGCGTCGCCATGGCGCAACTGGCCGAACGGCTCGGCTACCGCCGGATTTGGTACGCGGAGCACCACAACATGGGCTCGATCACTTCCTCGGCTACGAGCGTGCTGATTGCCCATATCGCGGCCAACACCAGCACTATCCGGCTCGGTGCAGGCGGCGTCATGCTGCCCAACCACTCGCCGCTCACCATCGCAGAGCAGTTCGGCACCCTTGAGACGCTGCACCCGGGCCGCATCGACCTCGGCCTCGGACGGGCACCCGGCAGCGACCAGAACACCATGCGTGCACTCCGCCGCGATCCCATGGCCGCGGACACCTTCCCTCAGGATGTGCTGGAGCTGCAGGGCTACCTCACGGGACCCACCCGGATCCAAGGGGTCGAAGCGACACCGGGCAAGGGCACCAACGTGCCGCTCTACATCCTCGGGTCCTCGCTGTTCGGCGCGCATTTGGCGGCGCAGCTCGGCCTGCCCTACGCCTTCGCCTCGCACTTCGCACCCAATGCGCTGCAGGACGCCGTCGTCGTCTACCGCCGCGAGTTCAAGCCGTCCGAGCAGCTGCAGGAGCCATACGTGATCGCGGGCGTCAACGTCGTGGCCGCGGATTCGGCGGCTGAAGCCCAACGGCTCTTCCTTGAGGTCAAGCGGGACCGCGTCTCCCGTTTCCTGGGCGGTGGACGCGAGTTCACCGACGCCGAAGCGGACCTCATCCTCGATTCGCCCCAAGGCCAGCACATCGCGCAAATGGTGAAGTACTCGGCAGTGGGTACGCCGGAAGTCGTGCGGGATTACCTTGACGAGTTTGCCCGCCACGCCGACGCCGACGAACTGATCGTCGCCCACCAAAGCACGGGCACGGAGCAGCGCCTGCGTTCGGTGGAGCTGGTGGCGGAGGCCGTGGGGCTGACGCGGGTGTAGGGCGCCGCCTAAACGTAACTAGGCAAACTCGTTACACCCCGGCAATACGCGGGTCATGGAGGCGAAACCCGCCGGGCGGAAACTGGACGAATCCACCCCGGAAGGATCGTCCCCATGGCTACTCCGCTCAATTTGTCCGTGGCCGATTCGGCACTGCTGACAAAATCGCTTCCGCTGGGTCTCCTGCGGACGGCAGTCCAATCCGAGGCCGCGCACGATGGAATCACTCCGGAGCTGCTCGCGGAACTGAGGATGCTGGCCCGCACTCCGGGACTCCTGGTGGCCTGCAACTACGGTGGAACACTCTGCGCCGCGGAAGGCGTATCCACTGAGACACTCCCGTTGGGGAGTGCCGCCGTCGCTCTCCGGGCACTGGCAGCGCTGCCGAACACGCACACTGCCGTCATCTCCGGCAGGTCGCTGCGGGACCTTGCCGCTGTGTCGCGGCTGCCGGCGGAAGTCCACTTGGTGGGCTCGCACGGCGCCGAGTTCGACATGACCTACGCGTACAGCATCTCGATGGCCACGGAAGCCGTCCTTCAACAGGCAGCCACGGCCCTCAACGAATCCATTGGCTTCGAAAAGGGCATCAGCATCGAGCGCAAGCCCGTGGCGGTAGCCATCCACACCCGGCCGGCCACGCCTGCCGTGGTCGCCAGGGTGACCCGGGAGGCGCACCAGATCGCCCGTGAAGTGGGACTGTTTTTCATTGTGGACGGATCCGTTCTGGACCTGTCCATCGTGGAACCCTCCAAAGACGCCGCGCTGGAGCATCTGCGTACACAGTTGGGGGCCAGCGCGGCCCTGTTTGCCGGCGACGCGGACAGCGATGAGCTCGCGATCGCCACCTTGCGGGGCCCGGATCTTGGCCTGCACGTAGGGGATGGAGAAACCAAGGCGCGCCACCGCTTGCCGGACCCGCAATCCTTCGCCAAAGTGCTCGCCATCCTGTTCGAACTGCGCCGAGCGTGGCTGTTCGGCGAGGACGCAGTGGGGCTGGAGCGGCATTCGATGATCGGCAACGGGACCTCGACGGCGCTGCTCACCCCGGAGGCCAAGATCTGCTGGATGAGCCATCCCCTCCCGGATTCAGGGTCCTTGTTCGCGCACATCCTGGGTGGAGACCCGGCCGGCCACTTCAGTGTGGAACCGGTCAAGGCGTCGAAGGTGCTGGGCCAGCGCTACGTGGACAACACCATGATCGTGGAGACGCGCTGGGCGGACGTCACGGTCACCGACTACCTTGAGCCGGCACCGGACGGCATCACCAGCCTGGTCCGTGTCCTCTCCGGAACCGGCAGCGCGCGGATTGTTTTCGCCCCGCGGCCGGACTACGCCAACGCTCCGTTCAACATGGAGATCCGCGGCGAAGAACTGCACGTCGTGGGCACCTCGGATCCCATCATCCTGTTCGCCCCCGGAGTGTCCTTCACAGTCACGAGCGACGGCAAGCACGGAACCGCCACCGCTGAAGTCAGCCTCGCGTACGGTCCTATCGTCATGAACCTGAGGTGCGGAGACACTGAGCCGACGACGCCGGACCCCGCCGGAGAGCTTGCCCGGCGGGCCGCCGTCGCGCACCAATCCCGGCAGTGGGTCCGTGGGCTGGAACTGCCCGACATGAAACCTTCGTTGGTGCGGCGCTCGGCACTGGTCCTCAAGGCGCTGGTGCACGAGCCGACCGGGGCCGTCCTCGCGGCTCCAACCACGTCGCTGCCGGAAGGGATCGGCGGCACCCGCAACTGGGACTACCGCTACTGCTGGCTCCGCGACGGCTCCATGACGGTCAATGCGCTCGTGGACCTGGGTTCCACCGAGGAGGCAGACGGGTTCCTCCGCTGGCTGGGCCGCATCCTGGAGAACGCGCCCGGGCCGGAATGGCTGCACCCCCTGTACTCCGTGACCGGCTCCCCGTTGTCCACCGAGGCAATTATCGAGAGCCTGCCCGGTTACGCCGGCTCACGGCCCGTGCGGATCGGGAACGCCGCCGACCACCAAGTGCAGCTGGACGTCTTCGGCCCGATCGCCGAACTCATCCAGACCCTCAGCAGGCGCCGCGGCACGCTGCCGGACGAGCACTGGCAGCTCATGGAACAGATGGCGTCCGCCGTGCTGGCCCGCTGGCACGAACCTGACCATGGCATCTGGGAAGCCCGGCGCGCGCCGCGGCACCACATTTACACCAAGGTGATGTGCTGGGTGACGCTGGACCGGGCCATGCACACGGCGGTCCGGTTCCGACGCCCCATCGGGGCCGAGTGGGAGGAAACGGCCAACACCATCCGCTCGGAGGTCCTCCGGGAGGGTTGGGATGATTCCGCGAGCTCCTACACCGTGGCCTACGACAGCCCCGACCTGGACGCGGCTGTCCTGCACATCGGGCTTTCAGGCCTGCTGGACGTCCGCGACCAGCGCTTCCTGGACACCGTCACCGCGGTCGAGCGGGAACTGCGGGTGGGTCCCACCGTGTTCCGGTACAGGTACGACGACGGCCTGCCGGGTTTGGAGGGCGGGTTCCACATCTGCACCACCTGGCTGATTGAGGCGTATCTGGCGGTGGGCCGGCTGGACGATGCGCTGGAGTTGTTCAACCAGCTGGTGGCGCTCTTCGGTCCTACCGGGCTGCTTCCCGAGGAGTTCGATCCCGGCACGGAAACCCACTTGGGAAACCACCCGCAGGCGTATTCGCATTTGGGCTTCATCCGCTGCGCGCAACTCCTGGACAGGTATCTGGATTCGGTGGACGAAGAGTAGGCGCCCGCCCAGCTGACTCGCACTTAATGTCGTTTTGGGGCGTCTAAACGACACCTACTGCGAGCTAGTTGGGTGGGGCGGACTTAGGTGAGCAGGAGGGCCACTGCGATCATTGCCGGGACGGCCACCACCGTGGTGATCAGGACCGTATCCTTGGCCACGGTGATTCCCGTGTTGTAGCGGCTCGCCGCCACGAACACGTTCTGCGCGGTGGGCAGGGCCGCCGTGACCACCACGGCGAACAGCGCATGCGCTTCCAGGCCCAGCGCGAAGCGGGCGAACAGGTACGCCATTGTGGGGTGGACAAACAGCTTGAAGCCGCTGGCCAGCAGGGCATCCGTCCGGCGGCCCGTGTCCTTCTGCAGGGGCCGCGAACCATTCAAGCTCATCCCGAACGCCATCAGCATCGCGGGAATTGCGGCACCGCCGATCAAATGGATCGGCTCCATGATGAGCGAAGGCACCTGCCAGCCCGTCCCGGCGACCACCAAACCGAGGGCGGATCCTACGATCATCGGGTTCCGGACGATCATCAGGACGAAGCGCAGGGGAGTGGTGCGGTGGCTGCTGGTGCTGGCATCGAGCGCCATCAGGTACATGGGCGTGAAGAACGCGAGCTGGAAGATCAGCAGGGGCGCCACATAGCTGGCGTCGCCCAGGACGAACACCGCGATAGGGATGCCGAGGTTCGCCGAGTTGGCTAGCGAAGCGCTCATGGAGGACATAAGCGATTCGGGCAAGGAACGCTTGAGCCAGAACTTCACGACGATGAAGAAAAGGCTGCCTGTGGCGACGGCGCCCACCGCCGTGACCAGGAGCGGAGCGGCGAAGACATCGTGAAGACGGGCCTTGCCCAGGGTTTCAAAGAGAAGCGCAGGGCTCGCGACGAAGAAAGTCAGGCCGCTGAGGACCGAACGCGCATTGTCCCCCAGGATCCCGCGCTTGCCGACGAACATGCCCACCAGGATGATGGCCCACACCACGAAGAACCCGGAAAGGACGCCCAGCACTACGACATCCGGCGGGGGACGGGCGCGGGGCGGCGTGGGTTCACAGTCCCAGCCTAAATCAGCTTTATTCGCCCGTAAGGCACGACGGCGGCATGTTCCGCCATGTGGACCACGTAAGGAGGTGCCCCGCGACTACGGGAAGCCTAGTTCAGCTGGGCGTTGTTGAGGGCGTGCGGCGGGCGCATGATGCCCGGAGTGATGCCTTCGGCGGGATCGCTGCCGAGTTGGACGATCTTGTTGGCCCTGTCCACATGGACAACCTTGGGCTGGTAGGCCTTGGCTTCTTCGGTGGTCATCTCCGCGTAGGTGATGAGGATGACGACGTCGCCCACGTGCACCAAGTGCGCCGCGGCCCCGTTGATGCCGATGACGCCGGAGCCGCGTTCACCGGCAATGGTGTAAGTCTCCAGGCGCGCGCCATTCGTCACGTCAACAATGGAGACGAGCTCGCCGGGGAGAATATCCGCAGCATCCAGCAGATCCAGGTCGACCGTCACTGAACCTACATAGTGCAGATCGGCATGGGTCACCGTGGCACGGTGGATCTTGGACTTAAACATTGTGCGGTTCATAACGTGACAAGTTTAGCGTGTGGCCGCCGGATCGCCGGGTGATGCCTGACACACGCTAGGCCTTGGCGGCGGCCTTCCGTGCCTGCCGCCTCTTCAGCGAGCCGTAGCCAGCGATCAGTTTGGGGACAACGAGGTAGACGGCGGTAGGAACCACAACAAGGGTCAGGACGAGGGCGCGCAGCGCGGGGTGCCATGACTCCGTGAGCGGAGCGAGGATCGTCATGCCGATCGCCACGAGCGGAAAAATGGCGAGCCAGGTGATCACGGCACGCATATGCACCGACGGTGTGTGCATGGAAGGCAGATGCGCAGAGTGCGCGTGTGCGGCCGGCTCGGCAAACGCCGCAACCGCGGCGCTGTCCGCGGATGCGGCAACGGGGATTTGGGTGTCCATGACATTCTCCAACTAATTGGTTGCTTTCGGCGTGAGTTCAGACTAGACCCCACCCTCGAAAACTGCAACTACTTGGTTGGAATCTGTTAAGGTGGACACATGGCATGGGATACCGAGCGGACCAAGCGACTCCTCCTTGAGGCGGCGACTGCCGAGTTTTGCCAATTCGGACTCGCCGGCGCCAGGGTGGACCGCATCGCTGCTGCGGCCGGAGTCAACAAGGAACGCATCTATCAGTACTTCGGTAAGAAAGATCTTCTCTTCGACGCCGTGATCGCGTCCCAGCTCAGCAAAGTGGTGGACGAAGTCCGCATCGAGGGCGCCGGTCCCGAAGCCTTGGCCGATTACGCCGGACGCCTGTTCGACCATCACCACCAGGACGCCACCCTTCCGAGGCTGCTGTTTTGGGAGGGTCTGGAGCGGGGCGAATATGTGGTGAACCGTCCGGACCGGGCCGCGAACTGCAGGAACAAGGTTGACGGTGTCATCCGGGCCATGCCGGGGACGTCCAAGGAAGACGCGGCCGATCTGATGCTCACCATCATTGCGTTGTGTGACGCGTGGCCGGTACTGCCCGAGCTGGATGGCCTCATGGCCGGCAGCAAGGGGCCAATGAGGGCGGAGCGGCGCCGGAAGGCGATCGTCCGGACCGTCCTTCTCGCCGCGCAGGCGCTCGCCCCGGAGCGCAGCGCGGTTTAGCCACGCGCGGTTTGGTGGCCCTTGCTACGCCTGCTTATTGAGTGTTCTGCCGATGATCGCCTGCGTCAGCGCGTCCACCACCTCGGCGTTCGCCAAGGGGTTGCGGATCAAGGTGAAGTCGACGTCGCCCACGGGCGGGAGGTCGAAGCGCTTGGTGATCACCGTGAGGTCCTCGGGAACCAACGACGACGGCATCACGGCGACGCCGATGCCCGCACGCACCGCTGCCAGGACACCGGCGATCTGCTTGGTCGAGCAGGTGACCCGCCACGTCCGGCCCATGGCCTCCAGCGCGTCGATGGCCAGTTTCCGGCTGACGCTCGGAGCCGGATAGCAGATCAGCGGCACGGGGCTGGCCGGGTCCAGCACCGTTTGTTCGACCCCGACCCAGGCAAATTTGTCGTGCCGCACCACCGTGCCGTCCTTCGCCTCGCCCACCCACTTCACGAAGACGAGATCCAACTGGCCCGCATTGACCCGTTTGTAGAGCTGGTCGCTCTGGCTGACCGTGAGTTCAAGGTTGATCTGGGGGTACAGCTGCCGGAACTCGCGCAGGATCCGAGGCAGCCCCGTGATCGCGAGGTCGTCGGCGGTTCCGAACCTCAAACGGCCGCGCATGGCTGAACCGGAAAAGTACCTCGCCGCGGAATCGTGCGCTGAGAGGATATTGCGGGCAAAGCCTGCCATGGCGTCGCCATTGTCGGTGAGCCGGACATCCCGGGTGTCGCGGGCTACGAGCGCCCGTTTGGCCGCCATCTCCAGCTTTCGCACATGCTGGCTGACCGTGGGTTGGGCCAGGCCGAGGCGCTCGGCTGCCTTCGTGAAACTCAAAGTCTCGGCCACGGCCAGGAAGGACCGCAGCTGCACGGGTTCGAACACGGGACTCCTTGGATAGCTACCTTCACCGCCGCTCACGCCGGTGTATTGCACTTCGCAATGCTAGTTATACGGCCAATTCACTTCCATAATCACCGCGGCCAACCCTAGCGTTAAAGGCATCCCAGCGAAACGCCTATCCAAGGACTACTTTTGGCACCCCCACCGCCCTCAGCGGCAAACGTCAGCCAACCCGCCATCGATTCACTCGCCGCAAGCAGCCGAATTCCGCACGCTGCCGACCCTGACACGGTCACCCAGCCGATCGCCGTCATCAACGAACGGCTGCCTTGGCGGCACACCTTCATTTCCCTCAAAGTACCCAACTTCCGGATCTTCGCCGTCGGCCACTTCGTGGCCGTCATCGCACTCTGGATGCAGAGAATCGCCCAGGACTGGTTGGTACTACAGCTCTCCGGATCCGTCACCGCCGTCGGAATAACGGTGGCATTGCAGTTCACGCCGTCGCTTTTCCTGGGCCCCTGGGGCGGCATGATGGCGGACCGCTTCGCCAAGCGACGCATCCTCATCCTGTGCCAAAGCGTCGCGGCCTCCCTGGCTGCCATCCTTGCCGTGTTGGCGTTGAGCCACCACATCGAGGTGTGGCACGTTTACGTGATCGCTTTTGTCCTGGGCCTCGTGACGGTCCTCGACCAGCCCGCACGGCAGGTCTTCGTCAACGAACTCGTGGGGCCGAAATACCTGCGCAACGCGATTAGCGTCAACTCCACCACATTCCAGTTGGGCGGCCTCATTGGTCCCGCCCTGGCCGGCGTGCTGCTGACCGCGGTCGGAGCGGGCTGGGCCTTCGCGGCGAACGCGGTTGCTTGCTGCTCCACGGTCACCATGCTCTTGATGCTGCGCAAGAATGAACTTTATGTCAGCACGCCCGTGCCAAAACGCAAGGGGATGCTGCAGGAGGGACTGCGATATGCACTCAGCAAGCCCACGATCTACTGGCCGTGGCTCATGGCCGGCTTTGTAGCGGTCTTCGCGATGAGCCTGCCCGTGCTCCTCGCTGCCTTCGCGGACCACATCTACCATGCCGGTGCCGGCGGCTACGGTTTGCTCAACGCCATGGTGGCCCTTGGCGCGCTCGCCGGAGCAATCACGTCGGCCCGCCGCCGCCAGTTGCGCCTGCGCTCGGTGGTGCTGTGCGCCGGGACGTATGGCTTGATGCTGTGCCTGGCCGCGTTGGCGCCATCGATGGTGTGGCTCTCCGCTGCCATGGTCCTCTCCGGATTCTGGTGCCTCATGTTCCTGACCGCCGCCAACCAGTTGGTCCAGGTCAGCGCCAACATGAGCATCCGCGGCCGCGTCATGAGCCTTTACATCATGGTGCTCATTGGTGGCCAAGCCATCGGTGGACCCATGATGGGCTGGCTTGCCGAGCACCTGAACCCGCACGCTGCACTCTTGGTGTCAGGCGGGGTGCCGGCGCTCGCAGCGGCGACGGTCGCCGTCGTGCTGGCCCGGAAGTCTGAGTTGCGGCTCAAAGTGAATGTCCGGGACCGACGCCGGATGGTGCGGATCGTCCCGCAGTCGGCGTAGCGGAGTGTCGCCAAAACGCGGCTGAGCCGGGCACCCACAAGGCGCCCGGCTCAGCCGCATTATGAGGTTACGAGGCGACTACGCCGCGAGGTGCGGGTAGTCGGCTGAGCGCTCTTGGAACTGGAGCACGTCCGGGTTCCGGATGATGCCGTCGCGGATCTCGATGGCACGCGAGATTGTTTCGCTGGCGTCCCAGGCCTCGGGGCCCGAAATGACAGTCTCGAGGAACGGCAGGAGCGCCTCGCTGATTTCCCAGCTGGACGAGTTCCACAGGTAGGACGGGCTGTGGTCCACGGCGTAGTAGTTGATGTGGTCGCCCACCGTGAACATGGGCTCGGCGAACGTCGTGGTCCGCGCCCAACTGAAGCCCATGCCTTCGTCGCAGGAGACGTCAACAATCAAGCTGCCCGGCTGGAACGCATCCAGGTCCTCGGTCCGCAGGTACGTCAGCGGCGAGTTCGGATCCTGCAGCGTGCAGTTGACCACTATGTCGGCGGCGGCAAGGAACGGAGCCAGCGGCTTGCGTCCGCGATCGGTAATGACCTCGCTCAGGAAAGGGGCGTTCTGGTCGTGGTCGAACTGCACTATGCGCACCGAGTGGATGGGCGAACCGACCGCCGCAACTCCGCGGTTGGTCAGCACCTGGACATCGTGGATGCCGTGCGCGTTCAGGGCTGTGACCGCGCCACGCGCCGTGGCCCCGAAACCAATCACGACGGCGCTCAGCCGCCTCCCGTAGTCACCCGTCGAGCCCGTTAGGGCAAGGGCGTGGATGACGGAGCAGTAGCCTGCAAGTTCGTTGTTCTTATGGAACACGTGAAGCCCGAAGCCGCCGTCGCTGGCCCAATGGTTCATCGCCTCGAAGGCGATCAAGGTCAGCTTCTTGTCGATGGCGAGTTGGGTGATGGCCCTGTCCTGGACGCAGTGCGGCCAACCCCAGAGGACTTGCCCGTCGCGGAGGTCGGCCAGGTCTTCCGGCTGCGGTTTGGGCAGGAGGATGACATCCGAATTCGAGATCAGTTCTTCACGGCTTGCCATGCCACCGACCAGCGGCTCAAGTTGGCTGTCCGAAAAGCCGAAGCGCTCGCCGTAGCCGCGCTCCAGCCGGATGTGTTGCCGGAGTTCCGGAGCAATGCGCTCCAGATGCAGGGGATGGACGGGCAGCCGGCGCTCGTCCGGCTTCCGCGATGTCGACAGGATGCCGAGGGTCATGGCACCTATATGGCCGCTCACTTTTTGTTGCCGGTTGCCGGCTTGGCCACCGTGGTCGCGGAGGACTCTGAAGCCCTCTTATCCGCGCGCTTTTCTTTGATGGATTTGCCGGATTTTTTCGATGCAGCTTGGCGAGGTGATTTGTCAGCCATGATCGCTCCCTAGAGCAGAGCCGAAATGGCTCCTAGCTCCTGACGATACACCCAAGGGCTTGGGCACCTTGTATCAGGGCAGAAATGGAGCGGGCGACGGGAATCGAACCCGCGTATCGAGCTTGGGAAGCTAGCGCTCTACCATTGAGCTACGCCCGCATTGCTCCGCAAACCAGCCGGAGCAGATCCCAGCTTAGCGCAGATGGCGCGCTGATCCGGACACAGACTCACCGGTATCACGGTCTCATCAAATTCCCTGCCGGGCTCGTAAAGATTCGGTTAAGGCTCGACGTGGGTGTGTTGCGCTGCGCCACGCCTGACTATTCTGTAGCAGTTAGCTGCTGTGTCATGGGGAACCCGGCTATGTCCAAGAGCCGTACGCCGAAAGAGGATTCCGTGGCATTTGCAGAGCATGAAGTACTCATTGGTCGCGACGCCATGACCGTCTACCAGTTCCTGGTGGACGGGCTCAACAATCCCCTGTGGCGCAGTGGAATCCGCAGCATTTCCCTCCGTTCCGGACATGCCGGCGAAAAAGGCGCCGTTTACCAGCAGACTTTGGCGGGGCCGGGCGGGCGGCCGATCGCGGCTGACTTCCAAATCACTGAAGCCAGGCCGGGCGCCGAAGTGCGCTTCGCCGTCGTTGCCGGTCCTGCGCGGCCCACCGGCGGCTACTACCTCAGCACCGAGGGGCCCAATACCCGCCTGCGGTTCGCGCTGGAGTACCACCCCAAAGGCTTGCAGAAACTCATGAATAGCATGATCCAGAAGACCATGGAAGAGGAAGTAGTCCAGCTGGAGCAGCTCAAGTCGGTCATCGAGGAGCAAACCTCCGAGGCTTAGGGCCCAGTTACTGCGCCAGCTTGAGTCCGCCCAAGCCGGTGACCGGAGTGCTCGGCGTCGTGAGGCGTCCGCCGGTCAGGTCCCAGTATTCGATCGTTCCGTTGCTCAGGAGGCCCGCGATTCCAGTCGTGTTGAGGCCCGTGACTCCGTTGAGCGAGCGCAATCCGGAGTAGTCCGTCCATCCGGTTCCCACTACCAGCCTTGCCTCCGACTTCGGCGTGGTGAGCCCGGAGCCGCGGTAGAGGCGCAGGTTCCCGTTTGCTTCCACGGCCAGCAGGTCCTGGAAGCCGTCGGCGTCGTAGTCCACCATGCTGAGCCGGATGGCACTGACGCCCGTGCCCACTTGAGTCCGCCCCACCATGGCGGTTAGCCCCACGTTCCGGTACAGGTAAAGCGCGCCGCTGGAATCAATGGCGAGGATCTGCGGGAGCCGGTTGTTGCCGCACCAGATGCCCACGGCCATGGTCATCGACTGCCACCCCGATAGGCCCAACACCACTGGGGCCTTGAACCCTCCGCTCACCACTCCGGGGTAGAGGAGGAGCCTGCCGTCCTGCATCTGGACGAGGACATCGATCACGCCGTCGCGGTCCCAATCAGTGGTCATCACTTCTTTCGCCCCGGCGAAACCGGTCCCGACTGTCCGGGCGGGACCGAACGTGCCGTTGCCAAGTGCAGGGTAGTCCCTCAGGTTTCCCGAAGGGTCGACGGCGACGAGGTCACCTGCGCTGCGGATGGCTGCCGCACTGAGGTCCAGCGTGGGTGGTTGGTGCTTCACGATGGGGTCGCAGACCGTCGGTGGCGGAAGTTGGGGCGGGGCTGTGCCCGCGCCCGGGCTGTTGACTGTGCCGGCGGGCAGCGTCGTGTAGCCGAAGAGATTGACCACGCCCCACATCGTGTAGCTATTGGGGGTGGTTTGGTAGTTGCCGTCCGTGAAAGTGATGCCGACGCCAATCACGTTGAAACGTGGATCACGCAGCAGTGCGTCGTGGGCGGGCGAGCTTTTCCACCATTCGACAAGCTGGGCGGCATCCCGATCCCAGCGGACAGCGATGACTTCACCTGCGCCGTTGTTGGGGTTCAAGGCCCTGGGATCGGTCCAGAAGTTGGGGCGGTGTTCAATCACTTGGCGGCTGGCGATGTTGTTGGACCAGTCCTGCGAAAGAGTGGACACCGTGGGGTTGTACTTCACCGGGTTCAAGCCAAGCGACGTCCTGTAGGCATTGATGGCGTTGAACACGGCCAGAACCTGGGCGGAATTGTCGTCATTGACCAATGCTTGCGCCGAGACGAGCGGGACGGCCGCGGGGGAGGATTTGGTCGGGGCTGGAGCCGGATCCGGCGGCGGGACGTCCCCTGCGGCGCCGGGGAGCGGGTCCGGGCC